>JASGLU010000086.1 GCA_030156825.1 Candidatus Atribacteria bacterium
TAATGTGAAGAGATATCGGGGAAGTAAGATGATGCAGCGGTGGTTAGCCTCAGCTCTCTTAGATTGTGAAAGGAGATTTAGGAGAGTTAAAGGATATGCCTTGATTCCAGAGGTAATCAATAATATTGAGGAGGCAGAAGAAGAAAATACAGAAGCTGCCTTGTTGGTAATATGAGGTATGGGTTAATGAGAGCCACTCAAATATTTTCAACTAAAAACTTGACAAGCTCATTAAAAGGGAATATGGAGATAAACTTGCCTTGCTTAGGAACCTTGACTTAAATGAATTGCTATCCTTTGGTAGTCCTTGGGAAATTGATGTTGTAGTAAAAGATTTAGTAGAGGGAATAGGGTGGCAAGGTGGTTATATTTTATCAAGTTGTGATTCTTTAACTTCAGCAGTGCCAGTGGAAAATGCCTTAACCGCTCACTTAGCTTGTGAAAAATATGGACGAAGGAGACAGAACACGTGACGCATAAAGATAGATACATTAGGGCCTTACACCACCAAGAGTCTGGTTGCGTTCCCTGTGCACCAGAGCTTTGGTTTCTCGTGCCGGCAAGATTAAGTGGATTAAAATTCTATGAAATTAGTCCAGGTAGCTTTTTTATTCCCGAATTGCATAAAATGCCACTTTGGAAAGTACAGCTAGATTGTGCTAGATTTTTTGATGTTTGTGGTTGGGTTGTAGTTTTTCCAGAGATAGAGAATCAAAAGGTAAAATTTGAAGCTAAATGGAACGTTCAGCAAGATGGGAGGCTGAAGTTAGACCTTTTTTATCATTCAAATCAAGATTTTCTGGAAAGTTACCTTTGTCCACCTGATGATGCTCCTTGGTATATAGTACATCCGGTCAAAAATTTTGAGGATTGGAAATGGTTTAAAGAAATTGCTTTCCCAGATCTGTCTTTCCTTAAAATAGATGACCTCGAGAAGGTATATCAAGAAGTTGGAGATGCTGGTATTGTCTCGGTAGCCGTGGGGGGATTATTTTTTGATTTTTTAATCTCTTCTCGAGAGGGAGGTTTAGAAAGCGTTTTTGAAGACCTTTACGAACATCCCGATTTTTTTAGAGACTTACATCAAGAATACATAGATTTTCTAAAAAGCAAGGTTGCCTACTTGTGTAAAATGACTACTTATTTTGATGAGCTCTTCATTGGCTGTTCTTATTCATCCTTACCTATTGTTAGTCCCCAAATATATCAAGAGTGGGAAATTCCTCTTCTAAAGGAATTAGCAAACACTGCAAGAAAATATAATAGACCTCTCCATCTTCATCAACATGGTAGAGTTAGAGAGATTATGGAAGACATTGTCTCAACTGGGATTAATTTAGTTTGCCCCTTAGAAAGTCCGCCTCTAGGTAATGTAGACCTATCTTGGGTAAAAGAAAAATACGGCAACAGGATTGCTTTAAAAGGTAATGTCAGTACTACGATTCTTTGTGAAGGGCCACTGGAAGCGATCGAAGAAGAAGTAAGAAAGTGTATCAAGAAAGCATCTCTTGGTGGAGGATACATTCTAGGCACTGGAGATCAAGTTCATAGAGATACTCCTTTTGAGCATATAAAATTTATGAAAGAGATGGCAGAAAAATATGGAAAATATCCAACTATCTTATAAATTTCGCTTTTAAGTGAAAGAAGTAGGAAAGAGGTAAACTATGCCTAAAATTGTATTAATCGGTGCAGGAAGTGTAGTTTTCGCTCAAAAATTGATTATTGATTTAATTACTTTTCCGGCTCTCCAAAATAGTACTATCTCTTTAGTGGATATAGACGAGGAGAGACTAGAACTTATTACCAATCTTACTGAAAGACTGAAAAAGCAGGAAAATTTACCTATTACTATTGAGTGCACCACCGAAAGGAAGAACGTTCTACCTGGCGCAGATTATGTAATTAATATGATACAGGTAGGAGGATTAGATGCTTACCAGCTAGATGTTGAGATTCCCAGGAAGTATGGTATAGACCAGACAGTAGGAGATACTTTAGGGCCAGGTGGGGTATTCCGCGGTTTGCGCACTATTCCAGCTCTGTTAGATATAGCTCGTGACATAGAAGAACTTTGTCCTCAGGCTCTTTTCATAAATTATACCAACCCTATGGCTATTTTGTGCTGGGCTCTGAATAAAGCTACCAGAGTTAAAAATGTAGGACTTTGCCATAGTGTGCAAGGAACTGCTCGAACTTTAGCAGAATTTATTGGAATTGGTGCTGAAGACGAAACAGAATATCAAGATGAAAACGCGAAATTTTCCTACAAACCCCTTCCTCAAGACATTGATTATTGGGTAGCAGGGATCAACCACCAAGCCTGGTTTTTAGAGTTTAAATATAAAGGAGAAGATGCCTATCCACTTCTGTGGAAAGCTATGGAGAATCCAGAAATTTACCAACAAGAAATAGTCCGTTTTGAAATAATGAAACATTTTGGTTACTTCGTTACTGAGTCCAGCCATCATATGTCAGAGTATGTTCCTTACTTCAGAAAGAATCCTGAGTTAGTTAGGAAATTTATTTCCGAGCGCTGGGACTATTATGAAATTTGTAAAGAGGGATTAGGCCCTTACCAGGATAAAATAAGAAAACAAATCAGTGGAGAAGAACCAATTGAGATTTGCAGGAGCCTGGAATATGGTTCTCAGATTATCAATGCTATGGAGACTAACCAAATAGTACGAATCAATGGCAATGTTGAAAATAGCGGTTTAATTACCAACCTTCCTTGTGGTTCTTGTGTTGAGGTACCTTGCTTAGTGGACCGTCTGGGCATTCACCCTTGTTATGTGGGAAACCTTCCTCCCCAGTTAGCAGCTATTAATCTAAGCAATATCAACGTCCAAGAACTAGCGGTTATTGGTGCTTTAGAAAAAAATAAAGAAGCTATATATCAAGCAATTTATCTTGACCCTCTCACTTCGGCCTTACTTACTCTTGCAGAGATCAAGCACATGGTTGATGAGATGTTTGAAGCAGAGAGAGAATATTTACCGGAGGAATGGTATGAATAGGCTCGTGATTTTTGGCAAAAAACCCTAAAAGTAGCAGTTAATACTTTATTAGAGAATTAAAACAGGAGGTAATGAAGTGTGAAGATAACTTTTATTGGTGCGGGGAGTCTTGTTTTCACTCAGAGGTTACTTGCTGATCTGGTTCGTCTACCTTTCCCCAAGGAAGAAATAGAAGTGGGGTTAGTAGATATAGACGAAAAGAGATTAAGTTACATTAATAGAATTACTCAGAGGATTTTTTCTGAGAACGGGATCAGTACTGATAAAATAATTTCCTCTACTGACCGCAGAGAAGTTCTCCCCGGGTCAGATTATGTTTTTATCTCTATCCTGGTGGGAGGAGTTGAAGCCATTCGCCAGGATATAGAAATCCCCTTAAAATATGGAGTAGACCAGTGCATCGGGGATACTATAGGTCCGGGGGGAATATTTCGAGCGATGAGGACTGTACCAGTTATTCTCGATATCGCTGAGGATATTGAGGAGCTCTGCCCCGAAGCTGTGGTTTTGAACTACACCAACCCTATGTCAATAATTTGCTGGGTGGCCAAAGAGCTTTATCCCCTGAAGTTTTATGGACTTTGCCATAGTGTTCAAAATACTGCTCGTGAGCTATCTACTTATCTTGGTATACCGAGAAAAGAGATATATTACTGGGTAGCAGGGATTAATCATCAAGCCTGGTTTTTAGAATTAAGCAGAAATGGAGAAGACCTCTATCCCCTTTTAGCTGAAAAAGCGCAGGATCCGGAAATAGTTAAAAAAGATACTACCAGAATGGAGATGTTTAAGCACTTAGGGTATTATGTTACCGAATCCAGTGGCCACAATTCCGAGTATAATCCCTGGTTCAGAAAAAGAAAAGACCTTTTAGAAAAATACACCCCGGGAGGGGGATGGAACGGAGAAACAGGCTTTATTTTAAAGCTCTATGGAGGTGACCGAGAAAAGTATGAAGAAGAACTGGAAAAAATTGCCCGTGGTAAAGAGCCTATAAAATATGAAGAAAGCGAAGAATATGGAATGAAAATAATATATGCACTAGAGAGCGGAGAAGTTTTCCGGGCTAATATTAACTTACCCAATGGTGGCCTTATAACTAATTTACCCCCTCAGTGTATTGTGGAAGTTCCCTGTTTTGTAGAAAAGGGAGGAATAAAGCCTGCCTTGGTGGGAGAATTGCCCATACAGCTAGCGGCCTTAAATCAAATGGTGGTTCAAAGCCAGGAGATGGCAGTTAGAGGGATTTTAGAGGAAGATAGAGATATGATTTACTATTCTCTTTATTATGACCCCTTGACTGCTGCCGTCCTTTCCTTAGAGGAAATCAAACGCATGGTTGATGAGATGTTTGAAGCAGAAAAAGAATATCTACCAGGCTGGTAAGCGAGTTGGCCCAGGGGCCAACTCGCTTGGGCTCTTCTAATTTGTGTGAGTTGTGGGTAAAACCCTGTTTTTTCAGGCTAAATTAGCAGAGATTGGCTGAGACAACGGTTTTTGGCTAAAGCATAAAGGGAATTATCCCAGCTTACTAAATTCAGCAATTTCCTGAAAAAAGGTTGGTTAGCGATGGCGGAACATTTCTATTGCCAGAAAAACCCCTAAAATGGCAGAGAAAGTAAAGCCCAAGATGCCAAGGATGCTTATAAATCGGATGTTGGGGAAATTGGTATACATAAGAGAAGAGCCTATAAGCAAGCAACCCAGAAGAATACTCAAAGAAAGACGAGCGCTCGCACTTTCCAGTCGGCGGTTGAGGTTTTCCATCTCCTGGATTTTAATCCTTATTCCCAACTTGCCCCCAGTCAATTGATTTAAGGCTTCATGGCTTTTGTCGGGGAATTCTTCGCTCAGTTTCTTCCAGTCAAGTATGTAGTTAACCAGATCTCTTGAGGTGGTTTTAAAACCAAAGAAGCCAGTCATGCTTTTTCTCAGAAATTTTTCCAGATGAGGGGCGACAGTGAAGTGGGGGTCTAATACCATTCCGGTTCCTTCTGCTACCACCAGAGCCCGCAGAAGAGAAGAAAGATGGGCTGGTACTCGCAATTTATGTTTGCGCAGAAGATAAAAAAAGTCAGATATCATATCTTTTAGATTTAATTCTTGTAAACTGGAGGAAATATAGCGTTCCAGGATTTCGTTTAAATCCACACGCAGGGATTGGGGAAACTCCACTGGGGTAATTAAAAATTCTTCGGTTAGGATGTCTACCATTCGAGCGGCATCTTTTTGAAGGGCCGAGAAAAGCAGACGAACCATGTTCCTTCTGGTTTCGTAATCTACCGCTCCCACCATTCCAAAATCGAGAAAGACCAATTCTGCATTTTCTTGCCGGATCATAACGTTCCCCGGATGGGGGTCAGCATGGAAAAATCCGTCTTCGAATATCATTTTGAATACTGCCTCTACTCCTCTCCGAGCCAGTTCGGACCCATCTAAGTTTTCCATTTTTTCGGGGGTAAGGCGGGAGAGCGGTAGGCCTTCTATTAATTCCATAATTAACAGCCGGCGGGTAGTGTGTTTCCCTATAATTTTTGGGAAGTATACCCCTTCAACCCCTTTAAAATTTTCTCTAAACTTACGGGCATTTATTGCCTCGAATATAAAATCTATTTCTCGCATTGAGTGTTTCTGGAACTCGGCTACAATCTCCGAGAGAGGAACACCTTGTTGTCCGGGTCGGAGGCGGTCAGTCAAATGAGCTAAATAGGTTAAAATTTCTAAATCGGATATGACCCTTTCTTCCACTCCAGGTTTTTGCACTTTAATGGCTACTTTTTGTCCCCCCTTTAGGATTCCCTGGTGGACTTGGGCGATTGAGGCTGAAGCTAAGGGTAGGGGGTCAACCTCTTCGAACACTTCTGCCAGAGGTTTTTTCAATTCTTTCTCAATAATTAGTTTTATCTGATCAAAACTAACTGGAGGAGCTTCGTCTTGGAGTTTACGGAGCTCTCGGCAGAAACTTTCGGGCAGAACGTCAATTCGGGTACTTAAAATTTGGCCGATTTTTATGAAAGTGGTTCCCAACTCTTCCAAGGCTAATCTCAGATTGACCTCAGGGGGGTTTTGACTAATATCTTTGCGGCCGAGCCAAGTAGCTACTTGTTCTGCAATATGAATTCGGCGGAAGATATGAGAAAAACCATATTTAGTAAATACTCCGACGATTTCTCTTAATCGCCCGAGGTTGCGAAGACGGGGTCTGATTATCATTCTTTTGTGCCCTTAACCTGGGATAAGAAATCCTTAACTAAATGTTGGGCTATGGGGACAAGTTGTGCTGCCCCCTGCACCCGGCATAATTTTTCAAACTCAACCAAAGGGATATCATATTCAGCGCCAAAAAGAGCCTCCAGTTTCATGTTTACTCGGATTGATTTTTCATTCTTTTTCCAAAAATTTATTTCTAACTCAACCACCCCCTGGAGAGAGCCATCTGAGGAAGAGCAGTTGGTGATTTGGGGGAAGACATCCCATCCATCTTCAACCTCTTTTCTTTCTTCTAAGTCAAAGTGGAAACGAATTACCTGATAGTTTAAAAGTTTGAGTAGCTGTCCCTCCATTTTAAATAACTGCCCCCCACTATTTATTGCTAATATAATAGCATAATTTATTTTTTGGGAAATTATTATTACTTGCCTGCGCTTATTTTAATTGCGATATAGTATTCCGAAAACCCATTAAAGAACTATAAGGGGGGCGCTGCCCCCCCCTTATCAACCCCCCGAAAAGACAAAGATTAAAGAAAAAACTGAAAAAAACAAATACAACTGAGGAAGAAGAACACTTCTGACTATTAGGGGGGAAATACCCCCCTAATAACCCCCGAAAAGCAAAAAAACATAAAAAAACAAAAATAACCGAGGAAGACGTCTTCCTCGGTTATTTTCGAATATTTGTAAAAGCTAAATATTCGAATAATCCCCGTGTGCCCGGCATGGGTGTATAGCTTGGCAGTGAAAGTCTGCTATGGGAGTGTGCCAGCGACCATTAGCCGAACAGCAAGGGTGTCTATCGTGAGGTAGAATCTGAAGGAAGCTGTAGGCAAAACCACGGCCTGAGGAACACGAACCACATAGGAGGCTATCCACGCCATGTGAGTTTGCGGGGCAAAACAAAATCCGATGCTCAGCGGATTGGGTAGTATAT
>JASGLU010000087.1 GCA_030156825.1 Candidatus Atribacteria bacterium
TCTTTTAGCTAATTATTTTTATGCTCCTCGAAAAATACCTCTTTTAGGAATAGATATGGGTGGTCTGGGATTTCTGGCCGGGGTAAGTGTGGACCATATATTTCAAGCAGCCGAAGAAGTAATCAAAGGTAATTTTAAGATAGAAAAGAGAATGATGCTTGATTGTGAAATCAACTGTCAGGGTCAGCCAAAGCGAATAGATCGTGCCCTAAATGATGTAGTTATTTATAGAGGTCCTTTTGCCCAGATGATTCATCTTTCCACTTTTGTAGACGATGATTTTTTAGCTTCTTTTCCGGCCGACGGCCTTATTGTAGCTACCCCTACCGGTTCCAGTGCTTATTCACTGTCAGCTGGAGGACCGGTAGTCAACCCCCACCTCGAGCTTTTCATCATCACCCCCATTTGTGCCCATACTTTATATGCTCGTTCCATCGTAGCCGGTTGTGAATCCTCAATCAAAGTGAAACTTGAATCGGTGAAAGAGGGAACCATGGTAACCTTAGATGGTCAAAGAGGATATGCTTTGAAATCGGGAGACTTTATTACGGTTAAACAATCTTCACTCTGGTCCCATATGTTACAGTTACCTCAGCAAAGACCTTTTTATTCTCTTTTACGCAGTAAGTTATCTTGGGGTATGGATATTAGAAAACGGATTGAGGAAGAATGCTAAAAGAGTTAGTGATAAAAAATTTTCTTTTAATTGACTATCAAGAGATTCCTTTTACAGAAGGGTTCAATGTAATTACTGGAGAAACCGGAACCGGTAAATCGTTAATAATCGACGCCCTCTCTTTAGTATTAGGTGGCAGAGCAAAAGACAATTTGGTTCGTCAGGGAGAAGAAAGTGCTTTAGTTGAAGCCTTATTTTCCATCAACCAGGTTTACCAGGTTCAAAAATGGTTAGAGGAAGCAGACTTAGGGCTGGAGCTAAAAGACGAGGTGATCCTTTCGCGGGAGATATCTCAAACGGGAAGAACTAAAGCCAGAATAAATGGCCGGGTAGTAGCGGTAGGTATGCTTAAACAAATTGAGTCTCTCCTGGTAGATGTATCTGAACAAGGAGTAGAGAACTCCCTTTTTCAACCGGAAAAGCAGCTTTTTTTAATCGATACTTTTTTGGATTCTACGGGACAAAAGACAAAAGAAGCTTATAACCAGGCTTGGAATAGAAAAGTCGAACTCACCCAAAAACTGGAAAAACTGGGAGACGATTTTGACCAGAGATTTGAAGAAATACAAGATAAGGCAAAAGAGTTCCAAGAGTTAGGATTGACGGTAGAAGAGATTCCCCTCATTGAAGAGAAATTTAATCGAGCTTCCAATTCCCAAAAAAGTCTCGAGCTGTTGGAGAAAATTCACCTGGTTTTAGAGGGGGGAGAGTTTCAGGAAGGATTTTTGAGTCAAATAAGTGCCCTGCGAAAGTCATTAGAAGACCTATCTTCTCAAGAAAATCAAGACATCTTTTCCCCTTTAGAGGAAATCTTTAACAATGTAGAAATTGAATTAGGGGAAATTCTTTATCAGGCGGGAGAAATTAAAGATAAATTTTATTTTTCGGCAGAAGAAATCGAGGAAATAGAAAATAAAATTCTGGAAATAGAGCGCTTGAAAAGAAAATATCGTTGCCTGACTACTCAAGATTTTATCCTTCTTCAAAATCGGACCAGAGTAGAACTATCCGAAATGGAAGAGTTGAAAAAGAAAAAAGAAAAATGGGGAAAAGAGCTTAGAGAAACCGAAGAAGAACTCTGGAAATTAGGTCGATTGCTTTCCGAAAGTAGAGAAAAAGCGGCTCGGGAAATGAGTAAACTCTTACAAAAAGAATTGAAAGTGTTGGCTTTTCCTAAAATAGAGATTGAAATTATCTTAGAAAAAAGAGAAAAATTGACCCCGTCCGGTATCAACCGGGTTCTCTTTTTAGTTTCTTTTAATCCGGGAGAAAAACCCCAGCCTTTAAGCGAGGTGGCCTCGGGAGGAGAATTATCCCGTTTTATTCTGGGGATAAAGTCGGTCATTTCCCAAACGGAAGCAATACCGGTTTTAATATTTGATGAAATCGATCAAGGAGTTGGAGGAGAAACCGGCTTTAAAATAGGAGAGAAATTGAAAAAACTGTCTCTTCACCATCAAGTTATTTGTGTTACCCATTTACCACAGATTGCTTGTTTTGCTGATCATCATTTGCAAGTGGAAAAACGGTTTTCTGACCAGAAAACCTGGGCAGAGGTAAGTATCTTACAGGAGGAAAGCGGTCGGGTACGGGAGCTGGCCCGAATGATGGGAGCGGAAAGATCTGTTTCTTCAGCAGAAAACTATGCTAAACTACTTTTGAGAAAGGCTAAAGATGAAAGTAGCAAGGACTTGTCCTTTTTTCCAAGAACAGATTGAAGAGCAAGATTTTTTTATATTTTTAGGTCCCAGCGGAACCGGTAAAACTGAAGTTAGCTTGAACCTGGCAGTTTATCTGCATGATTTAGGTTTTCGGGTCCGAATAGTTGATTTGGATTTGACTAAAACCGATTTTACTATTCGGAGCGACAGGGTTGTGCTTCCTTTTCCAATTGAAAAACCGATAGACCACCTGAGGTTTTCACCTAACCCCACTATTTCCAAAGATTTGGTAGATATTCTATCGGATCCGAATGCGGATAAAACGGTGATAGATTTAAGTGGAGGTGAATTAGGAGTAAAAATTTTTTGTTCTTTAAAAAATTTGTGGCAGGACCGGAAGACTCATCTTTCTTTGGTGGTAAATTTCGCTCGCCCCTTTTTTGAAGAAGAAGTGGCTTATTCTCAATTTATTTCCCAGATAAACAGCTGGCTTCCCTCTCCTTTGGACTCTATAGTAGCCAATAGTCACCTTATGCAGTATACTGACTGGAATATGCTCTGGGAAAGCTGGTTAAAAGTAAAGGCGGTTTCAACTCAAACTGATATCCCAGTTTTTTTTCTTTCAGTTTGGGAAAAAGTGATAGCGAGTAATTTCAACCTGGAAAATTTTGACACTACCGTTGTTAAAATTAAAAGGTTCATAGAATTACCATGAAGCAAAAGGAGACGATGAGATTGCCTTCAGGTAGAGTAATTATTGACCAGGAGTTTTGTAAAGGATGTAGCCTTTGTATAAGGATTTGCCCTCGGGAAGTTTTGGGTTTATCCAACCGTTTCAACAGTGTGGGTTATTATCCAGCTGTAGTAGAATCAGCTGAAAAATGTAACGGATGTGGTTTCTGCGCTCAAGTTTGTCCAGAAGTAGCTATCTCAGTTTACAGGGGGTGAGTGTCCTTGGAAAAAAAGATATTAATGAAAGGAAATGAAGCCATTGCTGAAGCAGCGGTACAAGCTGGTTGCCAGTTGTATTTTGGTTATCCCATAACCCCTCAAACTGAAATCAGTGAATATCTTTCCCAGAGGTTGCCAGAAGTAGGAGGCGTGTTTTTGCAAGCAGAAAGTGAAGTGGCTGCAATTAATATGGTTTACGGAGCTTCGGCTTCCGGAGCTCGAGTGATGACCTCTTCTTCTGGTCCAGGAATAAGTTTAAAACAGGAAGGCATTTCCTATCTAACGGTAGCTGAGCTTCCCTGTGTAATTGTTAATATGAGCCGAGGAGGGCCCGGCTTGGGTAATATCCAGCCTTCCCAGAGCGACTATTTTCAGGCGGTAAAAGGAGGAGGTCACGGGGACTATAAATTAATCGTATTAGCTCCTTCTTCGGTGCAAGAGTTAATAACCTTAACTCACCGAGCTTTCTATCTGGCAGATAAATATCGCAACCCGGTGGAGATTTTAGGAGATGGTATGCTGGGGCAAATGATGGAGCCGGTGGTTTTTACCAAACCCCAATTTCCTCCTCTCCCTTCCAAAGATTGGGCTATCAAAGGTAAAAATGGCAGAGAACGAAAAGTGGTAGGCCGTTTAACTCTGGAGGCACAAGCTTTGGAAGAAGTCAATTTACGATTGCATCGAAAATATCAGGAAATCCAGAAAAACGAAGTTTTGTTTGAAGCTTTTGGCTCTCCTGAACCCGATCTGCTTTTGGTTGGCTTTGGTACCACGGCTCGAATTTTAAAAACAGTAGTGCGAGAAGGAGAGAAAAAGGGGTTGAAGTTAGGCCTTATCCGCCCGATAACCCTTTTTCCTTTTCCCCGAGACGAGATAAACCGCTTGGCTAATCAAGCAGGAAAGGTTTTAGTGGTAGAGATGAACCTGGGACAAATGGTAGAAGATGTAAGACTGTCGGTTGAGGGCCGAGTGCCGGTTTTCTTCTATGGAAGAACGGGAGGAATGATACCCACTGCCGAGACGATTCTTTCCCGGGTTGAGCAAATTGTTTCTTAGTAGGAGGTAATAAAATGGCGGTAGTTTTTGAACGACCTAAGACTTTAATAAAAAAACCTTTTACTTATTGCCCCGGTTGTCACCACGGACTGGCTCAAAGAATCATTGCCGAGGTGATTGATGAGCTGGGAATTGAGAATAAAACCATCGGGGTGGGACCAGTAGGCTGTTCAGTATATATTTACCAGTTTTTAGATACGGATTTTGTGATGGGCGCTCATGGCAGAGCACCGGCAATAGCCACCGGAATTAAAAGAACGCAACCTGACAAAATAGTTTTCTCCTATCAGGGAGATGGAGATATTGCTGCTATTGGTACCGCTGAAATTCTTCATGCCGCTAACCGGGGAGAACTTATCTCTTCCTTTTTTATCAACAACGCTGTATTTGGGATGACCGGAGGACAAATGGCACCTACTACTATTCTCAAACAAAAAACCACTACTTCTCCTAAAGGAAGAGAACCAAAATCACATGGTTTTCCTCTTCAACTTTGCGAAGTTTTATCTGCCTGCCAGGGTAGCGCTTATCTATCTCGGGTGGCTCTAACCAACCCCAAATTAATCAATCAAGCAAAAAGGAGCATAAAAAAAGCCCTTTTAACCCAAATAGAGGGAAGAGGGTTCTCTTTAGTAGAAATCCTGTCCCCTTGTCCTACTAACTGGGGAATGTCACCTCAAGAAGCGGTGGATTGGTTGGAAAAAGAAATGATTCCCTACTATCCTTTGGGAGAAATAGCAGTGAAAGAAGGGATACTTCATGCATAATGAAATTATAATTGGTGGATTCGGAGGACAGGGAATTTTATTTTTAGGGAAAGTCCTGGCCACAGCTGGCATGTTAGAGGGATATCATGTTTCTTGGTTTCCTTCTTACGGTCCGGAGATGAGAGGCGGAACCGCCAATTGTACGGTTATTATTTCTGATCAAGAGATTGGAGCTACAATCAGTGACCATCCCCATATAGTAGTAGCCATGAACGAACCATCCCTTTTCCGTTTTGCTCCTTCACTCAAAGAAGGAGGACTTTTGTTGATCAACTCTTCTTTGGTGGAAAAGGAATACCAAAAAGAGGGAATAGAAATTGCTAAAATACCTGCCAATCAACTGGCTGGAAAGGTGGTGAACAACCCGAAAACTTTGAATATGGTGGTTTTAGGAGCTTTAATAGGTTATCGACCTATTTTACCGCTTTCCCAGGTTCATCGGGCTTTGGAAGAATGCTTGGCGGGAAAAGAAGGGTTAATTGAGAAAAACAACCAAGCTTTAGAAACTGGATGGCAATATGCTTGCCAGGGAGGGGTAACTCATGTTAGTCAAAGATAGAATGAGTACTAACTTGATTTCTATTCCGAGTTCAACCACTATTTTGGAAGCGCAGAAAATAATGAAAGATAACGACGTTCGTCGGCTTCCAGTAATAGATCAAAATAGGTTAGTAGGGAT
Source organism: Candidatus Atribacteria bacterium (assembly GCA_030156825.1). GTDB lineage: Bacteria > Atribacterota > Atribacteria > Atribacterales > JASGLU01 > JASGLU01. Next base: position 5,791 of record JASGLU010000087.1, read on the forward strand.
TATAACCTACAACGACCTTTTGGAAGCTTCTCCTTCCAAAGCCACCACCCTGAGTCGATTCGAGCTGACTTATCTTTTAGCCAAAACGAAAATAGCAGAAATCATGAAAAAGAAAGTGATCACGGTTACACCGGAAACCCCTATCGAAGAAGCAGCATTGATTATGAAGAAAAACGAAATTGGTGGTCTACCGGTGGTGGAAGATACCCAGGTGGTAGGAATGATCACTGAGTCAGACATATTCGAGGTTTTGGTAGAAACTTTGGGGGTGGAAGAAGGTGGAACTCGCCTAACTTTGGAGCTTCCGCAAAAACCAGGGATACTTTTCGAGGTTACTCGGGTGTTGCGCGATTACCAGGTAAACATTCTCAGCTTAGCCACTTTTTACGATTTGGAAAAACCAGAATACCGGTATGTAGTAGTGAGAATCGGAACCAACCAGCCTGACCCTATCTTAGAGGATTTTTCTAAAGTGGCAGATATCTCGGTCAAACATGTTTGGGTTTCTCCTGAGGGAGGTTGAGGTATGTTTTATCCTTATACCAAGGAAGAAGTGGAAAAGTTAGAAGTACCTACAAAGTTATCAGAAAAGACAATTCTATCTACCCCTATTTTCAAGGTGGTTGAAAGCCAATTCTCCAAAGATATGAAAAGAGTTTTTATTCGTCATCCGGGAGCGGTGGCAATTTTAGCTACTACCCTCGAAAATAAATTGGTGCTAATTAAGCAGTTTAGAGCAGCAATTGGCGAATGGTTGTGGGAAATACCCGCTGGCACTTTGGAGCCCGATGAATCTCCCCTTTCTTGTGCCCAAAGAGAGTTGGAAGAAGAAACAGGTTTTATTTCCTCCCAATGGAAATACCTCTTCCCAATATACTTGGCTCCAGGTTATAGCAGTGAGTGCATTCATCTTTTTCGGGCTGAGCAGGCCTATCCGGTGCAAGACCCTCGGGCCGGAGACCAGGACGAGTTAATATTTAGGTGGGAAATAACCCGAGAAGAAGTCAAAGAAATGTTAACCAAAAGAGAAATCAAAGATGCTAAAACTATGGTGGCCATCCAAAACTGGGAAGAGGGAAAATAACTCTTCATCAGGATAGACGGCCATGCCCCTTCGGGGCACCACATAACAATGAAAACATGGGGTTCTTGAGGTTCATTTTCACCCTCGCCTTAATCCTCTCCCGTCAAGGGAGAGGAGAAAGCCGTTTTAGATGCCCGATTACTAATTTCGGGCATGACGGAAAAGAGGTACAACGTAGGAAAGCACTCACTCGAATATTTGATTTTTACAAATATTCGAGTGAGA
>JASGLU010000023.1 GCA_030156825.1 Candidatus Atribacteria bacterium
GAGATGGTTATGCCCGGAGATAATGCTAACTTAGAGGTAAAGTTAATCTACCCGATTGCCATGGAAAAAGGTCTGCGGTTTGCTATCCGTGAAGGAGGTCGAACTGTAGGAGCTGGGGTAGTAACTGATATTATTGAGTAAAGCCGGAAAGAGGTTATGAGGAGGCATCGAGAGTGGCTCAGAAAATCAGAATTAAACTGAAAGCTTTTGACCATAAAATTTTAGATCAATCGGCCTTGAAAATTGTTCATACGGCTGAAAGAACGGGGGCAACCATTTCTGGTCCGGTTCCCCTGCCAACCAGAATAGAGAAGTATACTGTTTTACGTTCTCCCCACGTAGATAAAAAATCAAGGGAGCAGTTTGAAGTGCGAACTCACAAAAGGTTGATTGATATTGTAGATCCCAATCCTAAAACGGTGGATGCCTTGATGCACCTGGATTTACCTGCAGGAGTGGACATTGAAATTAAGCTGTAGTCGGTGAGTACGGGGAAGGAGAGAAAATCAATGGCTGTGGTTGAGTATGGAATGATTGGAGAAAAAGTAGGCATGACCCGAATTTTTTCTGAAAATGGGTCTTCTTTTCCGGTTACGGTCATAAAATGTGGGCCCTGTTTTGTGGTTCAGAAAAAAACCAAGGAAAAAGATGGTTATGAGGCTCTTCAGTTGGGCTATGACCAAACCAAGGAAAAAAAACTAAATAAGCCCACTCTGGGCCACCTGAAAAAAGCAAATGTACCGGCGCTTAGGGAGTTGGCTGAGTTCCGGTTTAAGGAAACGGATAAGTACGAAGTTGGTCAAACTTTAAAGGTAGAAGGCTTTAAAGTGGGTGATAGGGTAGATGTTTCCGGTAAGTCTAAGGGAAAAGGTTTTGCCGGAGTAGTGAAACGGCTTGGATATCATGGAGGATCAGCCACTCATGGTTCTATGTTCCACCGCCGACCAGGATCAGTTGGCGCTACTGACCCGGAAAGAGTCTTTAAAGGAAAAGGACTCCCTGGAAGAATGGGCAATGAAAAAGTGACGGTTAAGAATCTGGAAGTGGTAGGGATTCGCGAGGAAAGAGATTTGCTCTTGGTTAAAGGATCAGTTCCGGGGAGTAGCGGGACTACGGTAATAATTCGTAAGAAGAGTTCTTAGGGAGGAAGCAAGGATGGAGCTGCGAGTTCTAAATAAAGAAGGTAAAGTGGTCGAAAGATTAACATTAGAAGAGAGCGAGCTTGAGGTTAACCACCATCTCCTCTTTATGTCGGTAAAGTCTTTTCTGGATAATCAAAGGTTGGGAACCGCTAAGACTAAAAGTCGAGGAGAGGTCCGAGGTGGAGGTCGAAAGCCCTGGAGACAGAAGGGTACAGGTCGAGCTCGACATGGGACCATTCGCTCCCCCATCTGGAAAGGTGGAGGAGTAGTTTTTGGCCCTACCCCTCGCTCTTTTTACCATGCTTTGAATAAAAAAGAGAAGCGGGTGTCTGTTCGACAAGCATTGGCTAACAAAATTCAGGCGGGCAAGTTGGTTTTGGTTGACAGCCTGGATTTGGAATTGGCCAAAACCAAAGAAGCTAAAAGTTTGTTGAATACTTTGGGTGTTGGGGGAAAGGCACTGGTGGTTCCAACTCAAACTAAAGAAATGGTGAAAAGGGCCTTTACCAATCTTCCCCGGGTAAAAGTATTACCGGCTGATTCTCTGAACGCCTATTGGGCGTTGTGGGCCGATTGGGTAATTTTGGAAAAGGAAGGCTTCCTTTGGCTTTGGGGGGTAGAGAGTGATGCCTAAAGATTTAGGAGTTCTTATTCATCCTATTATTTCAGAGAAATCGGTAAGGCTTCAGGAAGGAAACAAGTATGTATTTCGGGTGGATAAAAGGGCGACCAAAAACCAGATTAAAGACGCGGTAGAGGATGCTTTTGGAGTGACGGTGGTTAAAGTGTCTACCGTTAATATGAAGAGTAAACGAAAAAGATTGGGTCGTTATGAAGGTAGAACTGCTTCCTGGAAAAAAGCTATCGTATCGTTGAAAGCGGGAGAAAAAATAAAAGGGTTGGATATTACCTGATTTCGAGTTAGGAGAGATGATGATGGCGACTATTAAAAATTATAGACCGGTTACCCCGAGCAGAAGACATATGACCGGTTCTTCCTTTAAAGAGCTTACCCCGGGAAAACCGGAGAAATCTCTTTTAAAGCCTTTAAAGAAAAATTCAGGCAGAGATAACCGGGGCCGGGTTGCGGTCCGCCACCAAGGGGGAGGCCAGAAAAGGAAATATAGAGTAGTTGATTTTAAAAGGGATAAAATAGGAGTTCCCGCTCGAGTGGTTAGAATTGAATATGATCCCAACCGCTCAGCGAGGATTGCTCTTTTAAATTATGCTGATGGAGAAAAACGTTATATCATTGCTCCTTTAGGAGTTAAACCAGGGGATGTACTGCTGAGTGGGCCTGAGGCTGATATCCGTCCCGGTAACGCTCTTCCCCTGCGGAATATCCCGCTTGGGACTACCATCCATAATTTGGAATTGAGAAAAGGCAAAGGAGCACAGATTGCTCGGTCTGCCGGAGCCTACGCTCAACTGATGGCAAAAGAGGGTGACTACGCTCAAGTAAGGCTGGCTTCAAGTGAGGTCAGGTTGATTCATCTTGATTGCATGGCCACCATTGGTCAAGTGGGTAACATAGACCATGAAAACATTACTATTGGTAAGGCTGGAAGACAGCGATGGCTGGGGATAAGGCCTACCGTTCGTGGAGTAGCTATGAACCCAATCGATCACCCTCATGGAGGTGGAGAAGGAAAAGCCCATGGGGGAAGACATCCGGTTAGCCCTTGGGGGAAACTGACTAAAGGCTCTAAAACTCGTAAAAATAAGCAAACTGATAAATGGATTGTTCGGAAAAGGAAGTAGGGAGGTGTTTTAGTGGTTAGGTCGTCTAAAAAAGGTCCTTATGTGGATCCCAAGCTCCGCGCAAGGATTGATGAGCTCAATAAAAAGGGAGAAAAAAGAGTTTTGAGGACTTGGTGTCGGGCGTGTGTTATTATTCCGGAGATGGTAGGGCATACTATTGCCGTATATAACGGCAAACGCCATATTCCAGTGTATATAACCGAGCAAATGGTGGGACATCGGTTGGGAGAATTTTCCCCTACTCGTAATTTCCGAGGGCATGGATCTCCTACCGAGCGGTCCACTTCAATTAAGTGATGGAGCAGGGGGTGAAGTTAAGTGGAAGCTCGAGCCACAGCTAAATACTTAAGAATCTCGCCTCGTAAGGCCAGACAGGCGGTGGATTTGATTCGGGGGAAAAAGGCGCAAGAAGCGTTGGCGATTTTGCGCTTTACTCCTAAAAAGTCGGCTCGTTTGGTGTACAAAGTTCTCCGGTCAGCCATAGCCAATGCTGAGAACAACCAGGAGATGGATGTGGATCGACTGGTTGTCTCCCGGGCAGTGGTAGACCAAGGTCCTACCTGGAAGCGGGTTCGACCGAGAGCTATGGGTAGAGCTAATATTATAAAAAAACGGACTTCCCATATTACTATTGGGGTATCTGAGCTGGAGGAGGGACGTTAATTGGGACAAAAAGTTAACCCGGTTGGTTTGAGACTGGGCATTGTTAAAGATTGGAGCTCTCGCTGGTATGGCAAAGATAAATATCAAGAATACCTGTTGGAAGATATAAAAATCAAACAGTTTATTAAAGACAAGCTGTATCGGGCTGGAATCTCTAAAATTGAAATCGAGCGTTTAGCTAATCAAATAAAAATAATTATTCGTACCGCTCGGCCGGGAATTGTGATTGGCCGAAAAGGGAGCGAGGTAGAAGAACTCCGGCGGGACATTCAAAAAATATCGGGTAATAATAATATCCAGATTTCGGTGGAAGAAGTACCTATCCCGGAAATCGATGCTCAGCTGATAGCAGAAAATATTGCTTTTCAACTCCAGCGAAGGGTTTCCTACCGCCGGGCTATGAAGCAAGCTATTTCTCGGGCCTTAAGAATGGGGGCTAAAGGGATAAAAGTATCTTGTGCCGGGAGATTAGCCGGAGCAGAAATTGCAAGAACGGAGTGGTATCGAGAAGGTCGATTGCCCCTTCAAACTTTGAGAGCTGATATTGACTATGGATTGGCCGAGGCGATGACTACTTATGGGAAAATCGGAATTAAAGTATGGACCTTTAAAGGAGAAGTGATTTCTTCGGGTGAAACCTTAGAAGAAGCAATGATCCCGTCTGACCAGCTCGAGGAGGATGTAACAGATCATGATGATACCAAAGAGAGTTAAGTATAGAAAACAACATCGGGGAAGAATGAAGGGAGTTTCTTTTCGGAATGCAAAGGTGGATTTTGGCGAATTTGGTTTACAAGCGCTGGAACCAGCCTGGATAACCAATCCGCAGATTGAAGCGGCTCGGGTGGCTATCAACCGTCACATTAAAAAGGGGAAAGTTTGGATTCGGGTTTTCCCCGATAAACCTTTTACTAAAAAAGCAGCTGAATCGAGAATGGGCAAAGGAAAAGGACCGGTAGAAGGTTGGGTGGCGGTGGTTAGACCAGGGCGAATTTTGTTTGAGGTAGCCGGAGTTGAGCGAGATATTGCTTTTGAAGCGCTTAGATTGGCTTCTCAGAAGCTGCCCATTAAAACCCGGGTGGTAGAAAGACAAGTTGAATAGGAGTGAAGGCGATGAAAGCCTCTGAAGTTAGAAAGTTGACAGAAGAAGAACTTAATCTTAGACTAAGGGATCTTAGGACTGAGCTATTCAATCTCCGATTTCAAGTAATTACCGGTCAGCTGGGTAACCCTAAACGAATTCAGACGGTAAAAAGAGATATAGCCCGGATTAAGACTATACTGCGCGAAAAGGAGCTCTTTGGTTCTGGACGGGAGGTTAGGGACTAATGAGTAGAAGAAAACAATTGGTAGGCGAAGTAATTACGGATGCAATGGATAAAACGGTGGTTGTCCGGGTAACCCGGTTGGCTGAACACCCACTCTATAAGAAGAAGATTAAACGAGTGAGCAAGTTTGCTGTCCATGATGAACAAAACGGTTGCCGGGTGGGAGACCAGGTTTTGATTGAAGAAACACGTCCACTAAGCAAGACTAAAAGATGGAGAGTGGTTACCGTTTTAAAAAAGGCGGCAGTTTTGGGAGGAGACGAAAGTGATTCAACCGAGAACTATGCTTGAGGTGGCCGATAATACCGGAGCCAAAAAAATAATGTGTATCCGGGTTTTAGGTGGGTCCTATCGCCGGTATGCCAGCATTGGTGATGTTATTATTGCTTCGGTGAAAGAGGCTGCCCCTCAGTCTAACGTTAAAAAAGGGGAAGTAGTAAGAGCAGTAGTGGTGAGAACTAACAAAGAAGTGGGACGGCCTGATGGGACCTATATTAGGTTTGATGATAATGCGGCGGTTTTAATTAATAATCAAAATATACCCCGGGGTACCAGAATTTTTGGCCCGGTGGGAAGAGAATTGCGGGAAAGGGACTTTATGCGAATAGTTTCCTTAGCTCCGGAAGTAGTGTGAGGTGGTGATAACTGTTGGAAAAAAATAAGACTAAAGTATCCCTTAAAAAAGGGGATTTAGTGCAAATAGTGCGTGGAAACGATCGGGGGAAAAGGGGAAAGATTTTATCCATATTTCCCCAAAAAGGGATGGCCATTATCGAGGGAACCAATATGGTTAAGCGGCATACTCGTGCTACCCAGAGTAATCCCCAGGGAGGTATTGTGGAAAAAGAAGCACCGGTCAGGATTTCTAACCTTCGTTTGATTTGTAGCAGATGCAATCAGTTAACCAGAGTCCGAAGGGACCGGGTAGCTAATTCCGATTTTCGAGTGAGAATATGTAAAAAATGCGGTGAGATTATTGACAAAGTGTAACCAAGGGGGTTCAAGCGGTGTCGGTAACTGAAGAAAAATATAAAAAGGAAGTTATCCCTTCCCTTATGAATCAATTCGGGTATAAAAATATTATGGAAGTGCCCCGATTAACTAAAGTAGTGCTCAATATGGGTGTGGGAGATGCGATTGAAAATTCTCGCATGCTGGATATAGCAGTAGAAGAACTTACCCAAATTGCGGGGCAAAAGCCGGTTATCACCCGGGCTAAAAAGTCAATCTCCAGTTTTAAACTGAGAAAAGGGATGCCTATTGGTTGCAAAGTAACCTTGAGAAAAAATCGGATGTATGAATTTTTGGACCGGTTTTTAAATATTGCTATTGCCCGGATTAGAGATTTTCGCGGTTTTCCAGATAGCTGTTTTGATGGCCGGGGAAACTGCACTATTGGGATTGAAGAGCAATTGATTTTTCCCGAGATAAATTATGATAAAGTGGAAAGAGTCAGAGGCATGAATATTACTTTGGTAACCACTGCCAAGACAGATCGAGAAGCTAAGGCTTTGTTAGAGTTTTTAGGGTTAGGGTTTTCAAAGTAAAGGAGGTTCAAAATGGCGCGAAAAGCAAAGATTGAAAAAAATAATCGTCCCCCCAAGTTTAAAGTTCGCCATCGAAATCGGTGTAGTTTATGTGGTAGGCCAAGAGGTTATTTGAGAGATTTTGGTATTTGCCGAATTTGTTTTCGTACTTTGGCCGGTAAAGGGGAAATTCCTGGTGTTACCAAGTCAAGTTGGTAGGGGGAGATGAGATGGCACACACTGATCCTATTGCTGATTTTTTGACCCAGATTAGAAACGGATTGAAAGCTAAAAAAGAAAAAGTTATTATTCCCGCTTCTAAGCTGAAAATAGAAATTGCCCGGATAATGAAAGAGGAAGGGTACATTCATGATTATCAGGTAGTACCCCGGGAAGGTAAATCGGGGGAAGTGGTAATCAACCTGAAGTACAGTTCTAGCCAGGAGAGAGTGGTAAATGGCTTAAAACGTATTAGCAAACCTGGGCTGCGAGTATATGCTGGTAAAAATGAGATTCCCGTTCTTCTTGGAGGAATGGGAACGGTAGTGGTTTCTACTTCCCAGGGAGTAATGACCGGGAAAGAAGCGAAAAAGGTTGGAGTAGGCGGAGAAGTGGTCTGTTATATTTGGTGAGGAGGATAACCCATGTCGCGAATAGGAAAACAACCGATTGTAATTCCTCAGGGGGTAGCGGTTGAAATAGAAGGGGTTGAAATAAAAGTCAAAGGTCCCCAGGGGACGTTGGAGCGGAAAATACATCCCCGGATAGAAATTAAACGGGAAGATAACCAGCTTTTGGTCTCTCCCCGGGGTAACACCAAGCTGGACAAGTCACTTTATGGACTCACCCGGACTTTGATAGCTAACATGGTAAAAGGGGTAACCCAGGGCTTTGAAAAAACCTTAGAAATAACTGGTTTAGGATATCGTGCTCAAAAAAAAGGAGAAACTTTGGTGCTCAACTTGGGTTTTTCCCATCCGGTGGAAATTGCTCCCCCCGAGGGAATTAGTTTTCAGGTGGAAGGATCGACCATAAAAGTTTTAGGCACTGACAAGGAAAAGGTTGGTCAGGTGGCAGCTGATATCCGCAAACTGAGAAAACCTGAACCTTATAAGGGAACCGGCATCAAATATCAATCGGAGCATATAAGAAGAAAACAAGGCAAAACGATGGCTAAATAAAGGAGGAAGTTAGCAGTGGCAGTGGATAATAAAAAAGAGAAAAGACTAAGGAGACATTTACGGGTTAGGAAGAAAGTTATGGGGACAGCTGCTCGTCCTCGGTTATGCGTTTTCAAAAGTTTGAATCATACCTATGCCCAAATAGTGGACGACGAGGTGGGTCACACTAAAGTGGCCGTTTCCACCCTTTCTCCATCACTAAGAGGAATAAAGGGAACTAAAACTGACCGTGCCCGGGAAGTAGGTAGAGCAATCGGCCGTCAGGCCCGAGAGCAGGGTATTGAACAGGTAGTGTTTGACCGGGGTGGATATAAATACCATGGAAGAGTGAAAGCTCTGGCTGAAGGAGCGAGAGAAAGTGGTCTTAAGTTCTAATTGGTTAATTTGGAGGTCTATGCTATGAAAAGAGTTAAGCCAGATGGGTTAGAACTGCAAGAGAGATTGATTGCCGTGAATAGAGTAAGTAAGGTGGTTAAGGGAGGAAAACGGTTCGGGTTCCAAGCTTTGGTGGCAGTAGGCAATGGAGAAGGAGTAGTGGGCATTGGTATAGGTAAGGCTAAAGAAGTTCCAGATGCGGTTAGAAAAGCCACCGAAAAAGCTAAAAAGTCTCTTATTCAATTTCCTTTAAGAGGCAACACTGTAACCCACCAGATTTTAGGAGAGTTTGGAGCGGCCAAAGTGGTAATTAAACCTGCTTCTCCTGGTACGGGAGTTATTGCTGGAGGAGCGGTACGGGCGGTTTTAGAAGTAGCAGGCGTTAAAGATATTCTGACCAAGTCTTTAGGCAGCAATAATCCGGTAAATGTGGCTAAAGCAACTATGCAGGGCTTAATTAATATGAAAGACCCGAAAGAAATTGCCCGTTTACGGGGAAAAACTACTCAGGATTTTTTCGGCAGTAATTGAGAGGAGAAGAGAAATGGCTGGCAGGATGCTGAAAATTACGCTGATAAAAAGTCCTATTGGTAGGTTGGAGTCTCACAAACAAACAGTGCGGGCTTTAGGTTTGAGAAAACTCTATCAGACAGTGGTAAGGGAGGACAACCCCTCGACCCGGGGTATGATAAACAAAATTCCTTACCTTTTGAAAGTTGAAGAAAAGGAGAGTTAAATGATGGAGCTAAACCAGCTTAAACCAAAGGTTGGTTCTTTTTCCCCTTCCAAAAGAGTGGGTAGGGGAATAGGGTCTGGCCATGGCAAAACAGCTACTCGGGGTATGAATGGACAAAAGTCTCGTTCTGGCGGTAATATCCATCCTCGATTTGAAGGCGGACAGATGCCGTTGGTGAGACGAATTCCCAAAAGAGGGTTTCGCTCTCTGTTAGGTAGAGAGTGGGATGTGGTTAACCTGGAGAACTTAAATCGGTTTGAGAACGACTCAACAGTAGACCCCTCACAATTGAAAGAAGCTGGATTGGTAAGGCGGTCTGCTAAAAAAATAAAAGTGTTAGCTAAGGGAGACCTAAAGTGTCGTCTTACAGTACGAGCCCATGCTTTTTCTCAAAAGGCTAAGGAAGCCATAGAGGAAAAAGGTGGGAGATGTGAGGTAGAATAAGATGTGGGAGTCTTTGCTTAAACTCTTTCGAATACCGGATCTGAAAAGAAAAGTTATTTTTACTTTTCTTATGCTGCTGGTTTTTCGCATCGGCTCTCACATCCCGGTTCCCGGGATTGACTCTCGAGCTTTAGCCGATGTTTTTGCCCAGGGTGGCCTTTTGAGTTTTTTAGATATGTTTGCTGGTGGGGCCTTGGGTAGGTTTTCTATTTTGGCTTTAGGAATTATGCCTTATATTAACGCTTCTATTATCATGCAGCTTCTTACTTCGGTTATCCCTAAGTTGGAAGAATTATCCCGTAGTGGAGAAGAAGGAAGGGATAAAATTACCCAGTACACCAGATGGGGGACAATCCTTTTAGCTGTTATTCAGGGATTTGGTATTACCGTTTGGATGGAAAGTTTAGGGGTTATTTTAACCCCGGGATGGGGCTATCGGATTACTGTTATTCTTACCCTGACTGCTGGCAGCGTTTTTCTTATGTGGTTGGGAGATTTAATCTCTGATTTTGGAATCGGGAATGGAATCTCTTTAATCATTTTTGGGGGAATTGTAGCTCGACTACTTCCTCAGGCTGTTAGCACCTTTTCCTTGATCCAGGTGGGAGAAATAAACCTTTTGCTTTTTGCCATCTTCCTGATAATAGGAATTTTGGTTATTGCCACAGTAGTGGCTTTTCAAGAGGCTCAAAGAAGAATCCCGGTTCAGTACGCCAAGCGAGTGGTGGGAAGAAGGGTTTACGGTGGTCAGAGCACCCATATTCCTATTAGGGTAATCCAAGGCGGAGTAATCCCTATTATTTTCGCCTCTTCTATTTTGCTTTTTCCGGCTACCATTGCCCAGTTTTTTCAGGAATCAGCAATTATGAATTCTATTGCTAACGCCCTTTCTCCCAGTTCTCCCTTGTATCTTACTCTGTACGCAGCTTTGATTATTTTCTTCACCTTTTTCTATACGGCGGTAACTTTTAATCCGATGGATTTAGCCGATAATATGAAAAAGTATGGTGGTTTTATCCCGGGCATTCGTCCCGGTCGACCAACTATAGACTACATTGACCGTTGTCTTTCCCGAATCACCCTTTGGGGAGCACTGTTTTTGGCTTTTGTTGCTATTACCCCGGACATCATGGTTAGGGTAACTGGTATTACTACTTTCTACTTTGGAGGGACGGCTATTATAATTATGGTTGGTGTGGCGATAGAAACAGTACGTCAGCTGGAAGCACAACTGTTGATGCGTCACTATGAAGGTTTTATTAGAAGATGAAGCAAGGGAGGAAGAATTAATGTATTTGGTGCTTTTAGGACCGCCTGGGGCAGGAAAAGGAACCCAGGCAAAAATGATCGAGCAAGAGTTTGGAATTAGCCAGATTTCTACTGGGGATATAATTAGAGAATCTATCCGCCAGCAAACTGAATGGGGAAAAAAGGCGAATGAATACGTAAAAGAGGGTAAACTGGTTCCGGATGAAGTGGTAATTGGTATTATCCAGGAACAGTTATCCCAGGAAAAATTTCAGGCCGGTTTCATGCTGGATGGGTTTCCTCGAACATTACAGCAGGCTGAGGCTCTGGCTTCTATGTTGGACAATATGGGCAAACGGTTGGATGGGGTTTTGTATTTCGAAGTGAACGAAGAAGAAGTAATCCAAAGGCTTTCTGCTCGCCGAATTTGTGAAAATTGCCAGGCGACTTATAATTTGCTGTCAAAGCCGCCAAAGGAAGACCAAATTTGTGATGCTTGTGGAGGGAAATTGATTCAGCGGGCTGACGATCGGCCGGAGGTTATTAGACAAAGACTGAAAACCTATAAAGAGCAGACAGCGCCCCTGGTAAAATGGTATGAAGACAGAGGACTTCTATACCGACTTAAGTCTGAAGGAAGCATTGCGGAAGTATACCAGCAAGTCAAGAAAGTGTTGAACGAAATTCAGGAGAAAAATGGCTAAATTTACCAAAGCGGAAGAATTGACTAAAATTAGAGAAAGCGGAAGAATTTTAGCTCGGGTATTGAAGCAAATTAAACAGTTTATTGTTCCCGGGATTACCACCAAAGCAGTGGACCAGATGGCGGAAGAGCTGATTAAAAGAGAAGGTGCTCGTCCTGCTTTTAAAGGCTATCGTGGGTTTCCAGCTTCTTTGTGTATTTCCTTGAATGAGCAGGTAGTTCATGGTATTCCTTCTGACCGGAAAATTGCCGAGGGTGACCTGGTAAGTATTGATGCTGGGGTGGACCTGGAAGGCTTTTTTACTGATGCTGCTTTCAGTATGGTGGTGGGTCGCGGAAAAGAGGTGGCCCACAGACTGGTTATGGTTACCGAGGAGTCTTTGTTTGCGGGCATTAAACAGGTAAGGTCAGGGCAAAGGATAGGCGATATTTCGTTTGCGATTCAAAAAACAATTGAACGAGCGGGCTTTTCGGTGGTTAGAGATTTTGTAGGTCATGGAGTGGGTAGGGCTTTACATGAAGAACCACAAATTCCTAATTTTGGTAAAAAACATCGGGGGCCGGTTCTGGAAGAGGGGATGGTTTTGGCAATTGAACCTATGGCTAACGAAGGCGATTTTCGGGTAGAAATAAACAATAATGGATGGACGGTGGTGACAGCTGATCAAAAATTGTCGGCTCATTTTGAGCATACCGTTTTGGTCACTAATCGGGGATGGGAAATCTTAACCGATGGTCAGAAAAAGGATGATTGTAGCTAATGGCTAAGAAAGCTAAAGACGGTTTTGTAGAGGTTAATGGTAAAGTACTTGAGCCTTTACCTAATGCTATGTTTCGGGTAGAATTAGAAACCGGTAAAATTATATTAGCTCATATATCGGGGAAGATGAGAATGCATTATATAAGGATTCTTCCGGGGGACTTGGTAACTGTCCAGATATCTCGTTATGATCCTTCCAAGGGGAGAATAGTTTATCGACATAAATAGTTACTTGCTTTAACGGGAGGTTTGATAGAAGATGAAAGTTCAAGCATCGGTAAAGCCACGATGTGAAAAATGCAAGGTGATTCGGAGAAAGGGGAGAGTGATGATAATTTGCTCGAACCCTCGACATAAACAGAAACAGGGATAGGAGGATGTTTATATGGCGCGGGTAGCCGGAGTGGATTTGCCTAACAACAAGAGAATAGATATCGCTTTAACTTACGTTTATGGAATTGGTAGGAAACGAGCGCAAGAAATTTTGGAAGAAACCGGGGTTAACCCGAGTATTCGGGTAAAGGATTTGACCGATGAAGAATTGAACCGGATCCAGAAGACGGTGGAGAAGTACCCGGTTGAGGGAGAACTGCGGGCGCGAGTTTCTCAGGATATCAAACGTTTAATTGCTATTGGCTCTTATCGGGGGTTACGTCATCGAAGAGGGATGCCGGTCAGAGGTCAAAAGACTCGGACTAATGCTCGTACCCGAAAAGGCCCGAAAAGAACAGTCGGTGCAAAACGAGGAAAATAAAGTTTTAGATTATTCGAACAAAATAAGGTGAAAAGGCGAAATTTAAAAGGGAGGTATTGGTTGCTTTGGCCAAAAGGACTAAAAAAAAGAAGAAGGAAAAAAGGTCAGTTCGAGAAGGAATCGCTCATATAAAGTCTACTTTTAACAATACCGTTGTTTCTATTACTGACACCCAGGGTAATGTTATTTCCTGGGCAAGCGCTGGCATGGTAGGTTTTAAAGGTACTAAAAAGGGGACTCCTTTTGCAGCGCAGCTTGCAGCGGAGCAGGCAGCCAGAAGGGCAATGGATCAAGGCTTGCGCGAGATAGAGGTTTTGGTTAAAGGTCCAGGCTCTGGTCGGGAGACCGCCATTCGCGCTTTACAATCAGCTGGTTTGGTAATCAATTCTATCAGGGATGTTACTCCTATTCCCCATAACGGTTGCCGACCGCCTAAACAAAGAAGAGTATAAAGGGAGGATTGTTATGTCTCGCTATACTGGTCCAAAATGTAGACTATGTCGAAGACAGGGAGGCAAGCTTTTTTTAAAAGGGCCTCGTTGTTATTCGGCTAATTGTGCTTTTGAAAAACGGCCGGTTCCTCCAGGAAGCCATCGGGGGGGAAGAAGGAGACTCTCAGATTATGGTTTACAGTTGAGAGAGAAACAAAAGGTCCGTTTCCTTTACGGAATTACCGAGGAACAGTTCGAAAACTATTTTGATTCTGCCACTAAGGTGCCAGGGGTTACCGGTGAAACCCTTCTTTCTCTTTTAGAAAGAAGGCTGGATAACGTTATTTTTAGAGCCGGCATGGCCGATTCTCGCTCGGAAGCCCGGCAGATGGTTCTGCATGGACATTTTATGGTTAATGGCCGGAAAGTGAATATTCCTTCTTATTTAGTGGAAGAACGAAATGTGATAACTCTTTCGGAAAAAGGGAAGAAGAACCAGAAAATTAAGGAAATTATGGAGGAAGAAGTAAAGCCTCTTCCCGCTTGGCTGGAAGTTAACCCGGATACCCGGGAGATTCGAATTTTGAGGAATCCGGAGCGGGGAGATATTGATTATCCTATTCAGGAACAGCTTATTGTGGAGTTCTACTCCAAGTAAACTTGAGGTGTTGGTAATGCAGGAGTTAAAAGGAATCACCAGATGTGAGATTCTGGAAATAAAGGAAAACCCTAAAAATCACTATCAATATGGGAAATTCGTTATCGAGCCCCTGGAATCAGGTTGGGGTACAACCGTGGGTAATGCCCTGCGTCGGGTTCTTTTATCTTCGATGGAGGGTGCAGCCGTGACTGGCATTCAGGTAGAAGAGGTGATTCATGAATTTTCCGCTTTGCCCGGGGTGAGAGAGGATATAACCGACATTGTTTTAAACGTTAAAGGGTTGGTGTTGAGGTCTTTTTCCCCAGAAGAAGAAACACTTGAGCTGGATGTTCAGGGAAAACCGGGCGAGGTGAAAGTGGTTAGTGCGCGAGATATTAAAAAGAATGCCAATGTAGAAATTGTTAACCCTGATCACTATTTAGCCGAGATCGAGCAAGATGGGCATCTCTCGATGAAGTTGTTTGTGAACCGAGGAAGAGGGTACCAGCCAGCGGTTGAGGGGAATTATTCAGGTTATAATATTATTCCGCTTGACGCTATTTTTTCTCCGATTAGGAAAGTTAACTATCAAGTTTTGGACACCCGGGTGGGGCAGTTTACCAACTATGATAAATTAGTGTTTGAAATTTGGACTAATGGAGCAATTTCGCCTCAGGAAGCCCTGGAAAATGCTTTACGAATGGTGGAGGAAAAATTCGCCCATCTTTTGGGGTTGTTTGAACAAAAAGTAGGTGAAGCATCGGCTCCGCCGGTAGTGGATGAGGTTGAGGAACCAGAAGAAAACGCCAAAGAAAAGATCCCAATTGATGAGCTTGAGCTTTCGGTCAGGGCGTATAACTGTTTAAAGAGAGCTAAGATAGAGACTTTGCAAGACTTACTTTTTATGATGCAGGAACGACCGAATGAGTTGAAGAAGATTAAGAACTTGGGTCAGAAAACTTATCAAGAAATTCTTCATAAATTAGAGGCTTTAGGTTATCATTTTGGAGATGATGGGGAGAGCGAGGTGGATAAAGATGAGGCATAGGAAAAGAAAAGAGAAATTAGGTCGAACCAGTGCCCACCGAGAGGCTTTAATTTCTAATCTGCTCGTTTCTTTGATTAAAAGCGGTAAAGTAGAGACAACCGAGGCAAAGGGTAAAGTTTTAAAAAGATACTTCGATAGATTGGTTTCTTTAGCTATTCGAGGAGACAATGCTTCTATTAGAATAGTAATTTCCTGGTTGAGAGATAAAGAAGCCTTTAAGCTACTGATGAGAAACATCGTTCCCCGGATGAGAGATAGAAAAGGAGGATACTCTCGGGTAATCAAAGCTGGTTACCGGAGAGGCGATGGAGCACCGGTGGCAGTGGTGGAGATTGTTTCCTAATGACCTTTAACCCTTCTTTTGGCCAGCGGTCAAGCTGGCCAACCCATCTCACCTAATTGGCGTTTGCAATTTTAATAACTAAGAAACTTTCTCTCCATTCTTTTACTTGACTGAAAGTGATTTAGGTGATGGATTTGTTATGGAGAATCCGCTTGCAGGTTAGCTTATGATTGAGTTTAAAAGGGTAAGTTTCTGGTATACCGAAGAAGACACTCTGTTAGAGAAAGGATCAGAAGTTTTACAAAATTTAAACCTCATCTTTCCCAAGGGGGAATTTGTAGTTATCCTGGGCAGGAACGGTTCGGGTAAGTCGACCCTGGCTAAACATTTTAACGGGTTACTTCTCCCTAAGCGGGGAGAGGTTTTAGTTGAGGGAATGAGCACCCAGGATGAAAACCATTTGTGGGATATCAGGCAAAAAGTAGGCTTAGTTTTTCAAAATCCAGATAACCAGATTATTGCTACTACCGTGGAGGAGGATGTGGCTTTTGGTCCGGAGAATCTGGGATTGCCGCCGGCAGAGATTCGCCAGCGGGTAGACCAGGCTTTGGAAATGGTAGATATGATGGATTATAAAGGGAAAGAACCCCATCTTTTGTCTGGTGGACAAAAACAACGGGTAGCTATTGCCGGGGTTTTAGCTATGAGTCCGGAATATTTGGTATTAGATGAGGCCACATCTATGTTGGACCCTGAGGGGCGAGAAGAATTGATGGGAGTTCTCTTGAAACTGAAAGAGGTAGTTACTATCGTTCATATAACTCATCACGTGGAAGAGTCTATTTTGGCTGACCGGTTGATGATTATGGATGGAGGAGAGATAGTGATTGACAGTAGCCCCCGGGAATTTTTTGCTTCATCTCCCGAGATTGAAAAATGGGGGTTGGAGCTTCCGCAAATACCGGAGATAGCCTGGAGACTGAAGAAGAAAAAACCGGAGCTGTTTAAGGATAGATTTCCTCTGCAGATTGAGGAGTTGGTGGAAGCCCTGTGTTTGCTTTGATGGAAGATGTTTCTTTTAGCTATTCAGTGGGTACTCCGTTTGAGACCAAGGCATTGGATCAGGTCAATTTAGCCATTGATAAAGGGGAAAGTATTGGCATTGTAGGGAGAACGGGTTGTGGTAAATCCACTTTAATTCAGCACCTAAATGGGCTGCTTATTCCGGAAAGAGGACGGGTGGTGGTCGATGGAGTGGATATTCGAACCAAAGGGACCGCCTTAAAAGAAGTTAGAAAAAAAGTAGGACTGGTATTTCAATATCCGGAATATCAGATATTTGAAGAGACAGTCTTTAAAGAGATTGCCTTTGGTCCGGTCAATTTGGGGGTAACCGAAGAGGAGCTAACCAGACGAGTTCGGTGGGCAATGGAAGTGGTTGGTCTTGATTTTGACCTTTTGGCAGGCAGAAGTCCTTTTGAACTGAGCGGAGGGCAGATGCGGAGAGTAGCTATTGCCAGCATCCTCTCTATGAAGCCAGAAATGTTGGTTTTGGATGAACCCACGGCTGGTCTTGACCCGGAGGGTAAGAGATTAATCTTTTCCCGATTGGTTGATTTGAGAAAACATGAAGGGTTAACTTTAGTGATAGTTTCTCACAGTATGGAGGATTTGGTGACTATTGCTGAGAGAATAATAGTGATGGATCAGGGGAAAATTGTTTTAGACGGGGCAATTAGAGACATTTTTAGTCAGCCTGGTGCGATTACTAACTTTGGAGTTCGGCCACCGATTACCACTCAGTTAGCTTTTGCTCTGCAAGAAAGAGGTTTTGCCGTTAATCAGCGGTTACTCACCCCGGAGGAGTTAGCGGAAGAAATATACCAAAAAATTATTATTCAAAAAGATAAAAAAGGAAAGAATCAATGTGGGGAAAAGGTTTAGTTGTTGGTCAATATTTTCCGATTAAATCTCAAATCCATGAGTTAGATCCTCGGGTTAAGCTCCTTTTTACCGGTTTTACTATCATCGACCTCTTTCTCCTGCAAGACTGGTATTCTTTTTTGTTTTTAGGAATTTTCTTTCTGGGACTGATTGTTTTGGCCCGCCTACCTTTCTTATATTTGTTTAGAAGTTTAAGGCCTATTTTTTTTCTTTTAATTTTTACTTTAGTTCTTCACATTTTTTTTACCCCGGGAGAATATATCTGGGAATACGGCTTTATCCGTATCTCCCGGGAAGGGATATTCAAAGGGCTTTTTATTGTAGTCAGATTGTGCCTCCTTATTTTGGCCACTTCTCTGCTCACACTCACTACCTCTCCAGTAGAGCTTACCGATGGTATGGAGTACCTTCTGAGCCCTTTTAAAAAATGGGGGTTCCCCGCCCATGAGCTGGCTATGATGATGACTATTGCCTTGCGCTTCATTCCCACCTTGTTGGAAGAGGCCGACCGGATTATGAAAGCCCAGGCTGCTCGCGGGGTTGATTTTGAGTCGGGGGGATTTGTACAAAGAGCTAAAAGCTTGATTCCCCTTTTAGTGCCTCTGTTCATCAGTGCTTTTAAAAGGGCGGATGAGTTAGCTATTGCTATGGAGTCAAGATGTTATCGAGGAGGAGTGGGACGTACTCGTCTGCGGGTGCTCAAACTTCGAAACTGGGACTATTCTTTTTTGGTCGGGTCCTTTGCCTATTTGGGAGTAATTACCCTTTTTTCCTTTTTATGGTGGTAAAAACGATGCGCCAGATTGGGTTGGTAGTGGAGTATCAGGGTAGCCGCTACCATGGCTGGCAGGCCCAACCGCAACAGGTTACAGTGCAGTCGGTTTTAGAGGAAGCATTGATGACAATCCTTAACCATCGAGTCTCAGTAATTGCTTCCGGTAGAACCGATGCCGGGGTTCATGCTGTAGGACAGGTAGTTTCTTTTTATACCGACTCTTCTCTGCCGCTTGTAGTTATGAAAAGAGGGTTTAATTCCCACCTTCCTTCTGACCTGCGGATAATAGATGTTTTAGAGGTTGCCTCCGGTTTCCATCCTCGGAAATCAGCTACCGGTAAATGTTATATGTACGCCTTTTGCTCGATAGTCCCACCCCCGGTTTTCTGGAGACCTTTTGTCTACCCTATTCCAGGCCGAAATTTTGATTTTAGCCGGGTGAGGGAATGCCTACCCTTTCTGGAAGGAACTCATGACTTTACTTCGTTCAGCGCTGCGGGAGGGACCAGCCTTTCTACAGTTAGAACTATTAACTCAATCCGTATAGAAGACGAAGGGACAGGTTTTTCCCGACTCTGGTTAGAAGGGAACGGGTTTTTATACAACATGGTAAGAATTATTGCCGGTGAGCTGTATCAGGTTGGTTTGGGGAAAAAGCAGCCAGAAGAAATTAAATTTATGTTAGAGAAACCCTCACGCCAATTTCACCGATTGACTCTCCCTCCCCAGGGATTATTTTTAGTCAAGGTTTTTTATCCAAACTTTGATCCTTACCAAAACCTCGAACTGGTAGACCAGGGTTGGATAACTCCTTTCTGGCGAGAAAAAAGCTGAGCTTAACCCTCTCTTTAGAACCTAAGGGGGTTCTTTACAGACCTTGGTCATCCCGGCAATTTTAAGCCGAGCCTGGTCTGGAACTACGGGAGAGCTTTTTTATAACCCCAAGGAAAGAAGACTAAAGACTCAAAACGGTCAAAAACTTGTGAAGAAGGGGAAATCTCTTTGTGTTTGGCGTCTATTTAGCCGGCTCCTGGTTTTTATCAGTCTTTTAATCTGGGTTACCCGAAAAATGAGAATCTCCAAGGGAAAAGGCCTGATATAGGCTGATTTTTGGGACTCCTGCTGCAACTTGAGTTATACCATATATATTCGCTCTCAACGGGAATGAATCCTGATTCAGTTGCGAACAGCTTCAAAAAACGAAAATATTCCAATATTTTTCGGAAAATAACTTTTTTTTCGGGAATATACTTGATATTTTCATTAATTTTCGGTAAACTTGAAAAAATAGGAAAAAGGGGATAATTTTGAAGCCAACCATCAATCAGATAGCTAAAAAAAGCGGTGTTTCTGTTTCTACTGTTTCTCGAGTGTTAAACGGGGAAAGTGGAGTAAGCGAATCTACCAAAAAACAGGTTTTAAAAGTAGTGGAAGAGCTTAACTATGTTCCCCTTCGTCGCCGGAGGCGGCCTTTTTCCAAAAAGAAAACCGGAGTCATTGCTTTGGTAGTAACCGATATCTCCAACCCCTTTTTCCCAGAAGTTGTCCATGGAGTAGAAGACCTGGCTTTTAGTTTGGGATATAGCGTGAGCCTATGGAATACCAGAGAAAATTTGGAGCGGGAAAAACAATACGTGGAAAATTTAAAAACAAGTGAAGTAGATGGCATTATATTGGGGTCTTCTCGCTTGCAGGAGAACCAAATTGAAGAAATAGTGGAAAACGATATCCCTTGCGTGGTAGTTAACCGAATTATTAGGGGAGCAGCAAGCGTTTTTGTTGATTACCGGGAGGGAGCTTATCGAGCCACTAAATATTTACTGCATCTGGGACACGAAAGAATTGCTCTAATCAACGGTCCGGCTAATGCCCAACCCAGTTTATGGCGAGAGCAAGGTTTTTGGGAGGCAATGGGGGAAGCTGGGAAAAAAACCGAGAAGGATTTGGTGAGCTTTAATCCCCCGGTGGTGGAAGGTGGATACGTAGCAACTCTTAAATTACTAAGTGCGGCTAACCCTCCTACTGCAATTTTTGCTTATAACGATCTGGTGGCGTTGGGGGCGATGAAGGCGGTAAGAGAGAAGAACCTGGTTATCCCCCGGGATATATCCATAATCGGTTATGATGATAGTTTCTTTTGCCCTTATCTTGACCCTCCTCTAAGTACGGTAGGTCAACCAAAGTATATGATGGGAAAGCTCGCAGGAGACCTTCTTTTTCGGCTGATAAACGGGGGAGAAATTATCAACAAAGAGATAAGCTTAAAGCCAGAATTGGTAATCAGAGCTTCTTGTGGAGTTAGGATTTAGGGGGATGGCTAAGATGACTTCTAAGGAGAGAATTTTGAAGACTTTGTCTCACCAGGAGCCGGATCATGTTCCTTTTGATTTGGGAGGGACAATAGTAACTGGGATTACAAAAGGTATTTATTCCGAATTGTTAAAATATCGAGGTCTGACCCAGGAAATTCGGATTCTTGACCATGTTCAGCAATTAGTCGAGGTAGATGGAGATGTAGCTAACTGGTTAGAAGTAGACACAAAGTGTGGTTTCCCTGGTATATCTCGAAAAAATCCTGTGATTAAAGAAGGGGCAGAATATTTTTACTTTGAAGATGAGTGGGGTATCCGCTGGGGAATGCCAAAAGGTGGAGGCTTATATTTCGATGTAATTTCTAATCCGCTTGCAAAAGCCGAAAACACCGATGATATTGAAAAATATCCCTGGCCTGTTCCCCAAGTCGAAATTTTAAAGGATTTAGAAGAAGAGATAAGTAAACAAGAAGAAAAGATGTTAATGATAGAAAGCTTTGGGTCAGGAATTTTTGAAACCGCCTTGCGATTGCGGGGCTATGAACAATTTCTTATAGATTTAAGCCTTTCTCCTGCCCTGGCTGAAGCTATTTTGGAAAAAATTTTAGAAGTTAAGTTGCGCTACATTGATCTTTTGAGTCAGACTCTCAAGGGGAAGATTTACATCTTAAAAGAAGGTGACGACTTAGCCACTCAACATAGCTTGCTCATTTCCAAACAAATGTATTGCCGCTTTCTAAAACCCAAACATCAAAAACTTTTTGAGTATGCCAAAAAATCATTGGGTCCTTCTTTTTATATCTTCTTTCACTCCTGTGGAGCAGTTTATGATTTAATACCGGATTTTATTGAAGCAGGAATTGATATATTAAACCCGGTTCAGCTTAGTGCTTCAAAGATGAGTCCGGAGAAATTAAAGAGGAATTTTGGGAAATTAATCACTTTTTGGGGAGGTGGTGTGGAT
The DNA here is from genome assembly GCA_030156825.1 of Candidatus Atribacteria bacterium. GTDB lineage: Bacteria > Atribacterota > Atribacteria > Atribacterales > JASGLU01 > JASGLU01. The sequence goes on from JASGLU010000023.1 coordinate 21,019, forward strand.
ACGCAAGGTACTTTATTGCAAGGTAACGAAGACGATGTTCGTGAGGAAGTAGAAAGAAATGTGGATATTTTTGCACCAGGAGGTGGCTATGTATTTGCAGCAGTACACAACGTGCAAGATGATATACCGGTAAAAAACTTGATGGTTATGTGGGAGACTTGGAAATCTAAATTATGATTTAGGAGGGTTGTAAAGTGAGAAAGAAAATTGCTTTTGTCAGTCTTTTGGTGGTGTTTAGTTTTGTTCTTTTTTCTTGGGGAGCTTTTGCTCAGGAAAAAATTTTAAGGATAGAATCAGACGAGTGGATTCTTAACAAATTTCCAGTACGAGAAGCAGCTGAACGATTTCAAAAGGACCATCCGGAGATTAAAGTTACAGTGTCCCCCAAGGAATATAAAGAGTTTGTAAGAAGCTATCTTTTAATGTGGCAGAGCGATGAAACAACGGTTGATCTTGGGATAGGTGGAATGCCCGAGCAGTTAGCCCCTCTGGTAGGAGCAGATTTACTGGTGGATTTAGTGGATGTGGTAACTGGAATAGAAGGAATCATGCCTGCTTTCTTAGATACAGCAGTTTTTAAGAAGGGAGAAGAGAGATATTATCCAGTCATGCCTTTTATGGGAGAATTGATGACTTTGAATATTAACAAAAGTTTTTATGCTGATGCAGGATTGATGGACGCAGAAGGCCAACCCATAGAAGCTGAAAATTGGGAACAATTTGAAAGTCAGCTGCAAAAATTGAAGGAAATTGCTCCCGTAGCTGCTTTGAGTGTTGATTGGGGGTGGAATTTCATATTTTACAGTTATGCTGGTGGAATTCAGGCTATGAGGGGTTCTATATATTCTCCCACCAATCCTCAGTGGTTAGATTTTGAAAGTGAAGCTGCCCTGAAATGGCTGGAGTTAAACCAGAAGTGGGTTAGGGAGGGATTGGCTGCAAGTGGCACAATCACAGATGTAAATTATGGTAGAAACAATTTTAACGCAGGTATCATACCTGCTATCTACACGGCCCACTCCCGGTTTATAGAGGCAGGAGAATATTTAGGAGAAGAGAATACTTCTATGGTTTCCCTTCCGGGAGCCAGAGAAAACGGGTCTATTGTTTATACTCACGCAGTTTATATTCCCAAGGTTTCCCCTGCTCAAGAGCTTGCAAAACAGTTTATAGAGGAACAAATGTTTTCTGAATGGTTCCAACAATGGGGATTCAATCATTATGGAAAATTACCAGTGGTAGCTGATTTCTACAATGAAGGATTGACCTGGTATCAGAAAGAAGCGGAATTGATTTTAGAAACAGTAAATAATTCAGTAGCGTTGCCAAAATATAAAGGAAATGAAATGCTCTTAGACCTTCTGCAAGAACAAATCCATCCCTTACTTTTAGATAGACAGACCCCAGAAGAAACTCTTTCCAATATCCAGAATGAAATAGAAGCAAGAGATATAGATATGACGAGATTAGATTAAAGCGATTAAGAAGAAGAGGAAGTTGAAAATTCAACTTCCTCTTCTTCTTAGCTTATAAAACAGAGAGGGGGTATGGTTGTGATTTCTAACAAAAGCTTTAACCTCAAACAGTCAGGGATAGCTTATTTATTTCTTGCACCTGCTTTTTTGTTTATAGTTGTTTTTATTGCTTATCCACTGGTTTATTCTTTTTACCTTACCTTTACTGAGTATGATTTTGTTTATGATTCCAGCCCCAGGTGGGCAGGTGTTAGCCAATATGTTTCTATCTGGCAGGACAAAAACTTTATATCCTCTTTGCAGAATACTATAGTTTTTGCTGTTTTGTATTATTCGATAGTAATGGTTTTTTCTTTAATCATCGCTTTTATTATTGCCGAACTTAGTAAGGGACAAACTTTTTATCAATTAGCGGTTTATTTACCCATTATAGTGCCTCTTTCTTTAGCCGGTGTAATATTTGCCTGGATTTTGGACCCTACTTTTGGTGTTTTGAACCATATGCTGCGAACTCTTGGCTTTGAAAGTTTAGCAACTAAAAATTGGCTCTCAGATTACTCTACTGCCTTACCATCTATTGTAATGATTACTCTTTGGAAGTATGTAGGGTTTAATGTAGTTATTTTTTTGGCTGGTATTCAAGGTGTAGGGAGAGACATTTTAGATGCGGCTAAAGTAGATGGTGCAAGCTTCTTCCAGGAAAAGATTTTGGTAGTTCTTCCTAATATTAAAAGCTATCTGGCTATGGCAAGTCTTTATTCTATTGTCCAGGCGATCAAAGTTTTTGAGGTACCTTATGTGACAACCGGTGGGGGACCGGGGACTGCCACTCTTACTCTTTACCTTTATAGCTGGAGAACCGCCTTTGGATATTACAAAATGGGAAAGGCAGCTACTATTGCCTATATCACTGCGGTTTTGATTGTGTGCTTCTCTGTTTTGAGCAATAAATTTTTGGAGGAAAAAGAGAAATGAGAAAGAAAAGAACTACTTTGCTAATCTTGTATTTAGTGGCTACCATAGTTGCTCTGGTCTTTCTTGCCCCCTTTGTTTGGATTGTCTTTACCTCTCTTAAACCCAGTAAAGAGGTTTTTTCTTATCCTATTACTTTGTTTCCTCGTTCGGTTACTCTGGAAAACTATGAATACGTAATATTTAGAATGAGCGATTTCCAACGTTACTTCTGGAATAGTACAGTAATAACTGGGGTATCTTTAGCTATAATAGCAATTTCAAGCTCCTTGGGGGGGTATGCTTTAGGAAGAAAAAATTTCTGGGGTAAAAATTGGTTTATTGCTTTCATTCTATTAGTATTGGCTGTGCCTTATGCAGTTTATCTGATACCTATTTTCATTATGGAAACCAGGTTAGGAATAAGAAACTCCTATCTGGCTTTGATTCTTCCTTATGTGGCTCTTAACTTACCCTGGGGACTTTTTATTATGATGGGTGCCTTCCGGGGGATTCCTAATGAAATTGAAGACGCTGCTCGAATTGATGGTTGTTCCGAGTTTCAGTTGTGGTCAAAAGTTATGTTTCCCCTGGCCAGACCAGGTTTAGCCACCACAATTATTATCACTTTCGTTTTTATATGGCAAGAGTTTATTTATGCGGTTACCCTCCAGACTGATGCCAAATGGAAAACTCTCCCGGTAGGAATAGTTCATATCCGCGATGAATTACAATCTCTTGCCTACCATAACCTTAGTGTAGCTGTAATCTTATCTCTATTGCCCCTCTTTATAGTTTTTATAGCTTTGAGGAACTTTTTTATAAAGGGCATTATGGAAGGAGGCCTCAAGGGTTGAAAGATTATTCCTCTCGAGAATTGGTTTTAAGAATTTTTTCGGGTGAAAAAACCGATAGAGTAGCCAACTTTGATCTCCTAAGAAATCGAGAGGCGGTAGAATTCTTTTCTGGCCAGAAATTGAAGGGTAACGAAAAAGAAGATCTCGAAATAGTTACCTCCGCTTGCCAAAAGGTGCTCGATATGACAAGGACGATTCGAGTTCCTTTGCCGACCCCGATTAAAAAAGAAGAAAATGGCTTTGTTAAACTTTATCAAGATTGGACTAACTGGATTGTCGGCCGTCCCTTTGATGATTACTCCTCTTTTCGCAAATGGGTAAAATTGGATGTTGAACGATTGGAATGCTGGGAGCCCACTGAAGAATATTTGGGAAGTTTGCGTAAGGATTTTGAACGCAAGCAGGAACTGCTGGGTGATACTGTGCTCATGTGGCATGGGGGAGAGGGATGGTTTTATGAACCTTACAATGAGTCTGGGATCGAAAATTTTTCCTATCTTTGGTATGACGATCACTCTCTTTTTTCTAATTGGTTAGATCTCCGATTTTCTCAGAAAAAGACTGTGGTGAACAGGTTAGCTGACGGGCAAAAATTTCCGATAGCATTTATAGGGGAAGATATTGCCCACAAAACTGGTACTATCTTTTCTCCTGCTATGCTGGAAGAGGAATTTTTTCCCCGACTAAAAATCTTAGTGGACCTTTTTCATAAGAAAGGAATAAAGGTAGTTTACCACTCGGATGGTAACTTGATGCAAGTTTTGGATCAAATCATTGCTACTGGAGCAGACGGTTTGCATCCAGTAGAGCCCATGGCAGGGATGGAACTTACCCGAGTTAGAGAACTTTGCCCGGCTCGAATGGTTCTTATAGGAAACTTGGACTGTAGCCAGCTTTTACCTTTTGGTACAAAAAAGGAAATTGAAGAGGGAGTTAAGAAAATTGTAGATTTAGCTAAGTCTACCGGTAACATTATATTTTCTTCCAGTAGCGAATTGCATGATGAAATTCCGCTTGAAAACATTATTTGGATGTTCGAGTATTTTGAAAAATATCGGAGGCGTTAGAAAATGGAGCATAGAGATAGAGTTTTAAAGACATTAAATCACATTGAACCCGATCGTCCGCCCTTTGATTTTGAAGCAAGAAGTGAAGTAGTTAATAAGTTGCTTGACTTCCTACGCTTGTCAGAGGAGGAAGACCTTCTCCTTTATTTAGATATTGATTTTCGCCGAGAGGGAATGGGGCCGGGGGGAGCATTCCTTGAAAGAGGGGCTTTTTTCCATCCTCGCCGGAAATGGGTGATTGAAGTTAGCCCTGGAATATTTGAGGACGAATTTGGAATCAGATATCGGACAGATGAGGAGGGAAGGTATTTTGGTTTTGTTTACCATCCTCTGGAGAAAGATGAGGATTTGGAACATTATCAGTTTCCTGACCCGGGAGACCCTGCTCGCTATGAGTCTTTGCAAAAAACAATTGTCTCATATAAAAATAAATTTTTTATTCAAGGAGAAGCCACTCTTACTTTTTTCGAGCAAGCTTGGCAAATGAGTGGGTACGAACATTTTATTTATAACCTGTATCAGAACCCAGCTTGGGTAGAAAAACTACTGGATAAGCTTTTGGAATTTCGCCTTGTTCAATGTAGGAGATATGTTGAATTGGGAGTAGATATCGTTTGGTTGGGTGATGACTTTGGAATGCAAGATAGAATGATGATTAATCCTGAATTATGGAGGAAATTTTTTAAACCCCGTATGAAGTTGTTAATTGATGGTTATAAAAACCTTAATCCCCGGGTGTTTACTCAGTATCATAGTGATGGCTATATTGAGCCTATTATTGGTGATTTAATCGAAGTTGGGATAGACATCCTCAACCCAGTACAACCGGAATCTATGGATTTAAAGAGAATCAAGAAGTTATATGGTGACAAACTTACTCTTCACGGTACAATTTCAGTGCAGAGTCTTCTTCCCTTTTCCTCTTTAGAGGAATTAAAAAGTCGAGTTAAAGAGATAATAGAAATTTGCTCTCCGGGGGGTGGTTATATTATGGCTCCGACCCATGCTATCCAAGCGGATACCCCCTTAGAAAATATATTGGCCGTTTACGAAACTGGGAAAATATTGTTGTAGATTTTAGCGAAAATTAAACCTTAGATTGGAGGTATTGATATGCTATTTTTTCCTTATCAAAAATATCCCAATAACTGGCTTTATCAAGTAGTTAGCCCTGCTAACAGCCCTCTCCGGGTGGAGAACTTCTCTCTACTTAAAGTTTCTCCCTCTGTCCCTTATCAGGGAGAATGCAAAGAGGAAGAAGCGGTTTTTGTTCTCCTGCAAGGCAAAGTGAAGATGGAAGTAGAAGGGAAAATTTTAGGAGAAGTTGCTGAGAGAAAATCTGTGTTTGAAGATAGGGCCTCTGCTTTTTACCTTCCCCCAGGGGTTCACTACCGTTTGCAAGCAGAAAAAGAGAGTGAGCTAACTTTGGTTAGGGCTAAGGCGGAGAAAGGAGCCTCTCCCACTTTTTTCTCTCCTTCTCAGGTGCAAGTGAAAACTACGGGTAAAGGTACTTTTGAGCGGGAAGTACACACCATAGTGGGAGGAGATTTTCCGGCCGAGAAATTAATCGTGGGAGAAACTTTTAATCAGCCAGGATTTTGGTCAAGTTATCCTCCTCATCGCCATGAAGAGGATCGTCCTCCTGAAGAGTGTTTCCTGGAAGAAATCTACCATTATCGAGTAGAACCGGTGGGGGGCTTTGGTATACAAGTTCTCTATACTGAGGATAAAGAGTTGGAAGAAGCCTATTTAGTTAAAAATGGGGATACTTTTGTTATCCCTCGTGGTTACCATCCGGTGGTGGCAGCTCCCGGATATCGGCTCTATTACTTTTGGTCTTTGGCTGGGGAGACAAAAAAATTAAACCCCTATGATGACCCTGCTCATTTGTGGGTTGGAAAATGACCGATTGATGGTAAAATGGAAGAAAAGGGCAAGGAACTCTACCAGTTTTCTTATACCTGCCCTGGCGAGGGAAGGCCCGGGAACTCTCCCAAATCAAAGATTTGAGGGGAAGCTCACCCTCACCTTAATCCTCTCCCGTCGAGGGAGAGGAAAAAAGCGATCTTGGATTCCCGATTAAAGATTTCGGGAATGACAAAAAAAGAGGTACAACGTAAGAAAGTGCTCACTCGAGTATTTGGGGTTTTTCCAAATACTACTGAGAGAGTGTATTTCTCCCTCAGTAAGTACTTTTAGTTTTTTTGCTTACGCCGCAGACTGGGGATGTATTGTATCCTCAGTAGGTTTTTTAATTTTTGTATTTAGTCTTTGATCTTTTAGCACCACAGATAGTCTACATCGTAGATGGTCACTAATTTTTGAAAGGAGGAAATAACTTGAAACAAGATAAACTGTTTTCCATAGAAGGCCAAGTAGTACTTATGACTGGTGGGGCAGGGGTGCTGGCCTCCGCCATCAGCCGGGGGTTGGGGGAAGCCGGAGCCACCATTATCCTGACCGATATTGCCCCCTTGGAAGAGAGATTATCCCAGCTTACCCAGGCCGGCATAAAAGCCGAGGGCTATTATATGGATGCTATGGATAAAAAAAGTGTAGAAGAGGTGGCAAAAAGAGTAAAAGAAGAATTTGGGGGAATAGATGCTCTGTTAAATGCTGCCGGCGGAAACATGAAAGGGGCTACTACCTCTTCGGAAGTTTCCTTTTTTGATTTACCCTTGGAGCCCTTGCAAAAAGTGGTAATGCTCAACCTTTTTGGAGGAGCAATCATTCCTTCTCAGGTTTTTGCTCGTTTAATGATAGAAAGTGGTCGAGGGGGAAATATAATTAATTTTTCCTCTATGAATGCTTTTCGTCCCCTTACCCGAATAGTAGGATACTCTGCTGCAAAAGCGGCAGTGAGCAACTTTACCCAGTGGTTGGCAGTTCATTTAGCTAAAGAGTATGACCCTAAAATACGGGTGAACGCTTTGGCTCCAGGCTTTTTTATTACCAACCAGAATCGCTTTCTTCTCACCAAAGAAGAGGGTGGCTTAACTCCTCGAGGAGAGGCGGTTATTAACCATACACCTCTTGGGAGATTTGGAGTGCCGGAAGATTTGATTGGGACCGTGATCTGGCTTCTTTCTCCTGCTTCTTCTTTTGTTACTGGAGTAGTGGTACCAGTTGATGGCGGGTTTAACGCTTTTTCCGGAGTGTAGCTTATGAGTGCTGATTTGGTACTTACGATAGATATCGGGACCTCTTCTTGTAAGGTCTGCGTATTTGATGACCGAGGGGAGATCCTTAAAACAGCGAAAAAAGAATATCCGGCATATTCCCCTCAGCCTGGCTTTGCCGAGCAAAATCCGGAAGAAATCTACCAGGGAATAAAGGAATCGGTGAAAGAGGCGCTGGTGGATTTTTCTCCCCAGTCGGTGGAGGCAATCTCTTTTGATACCATGCTCCATAGTTTTCTTCTGGTAGATAGAAAGGGAACGCCTCTTTATCCTCTTCTTAACTGGATGGATACCAGATCAGCTGGAGAAGTAGAAAAGTTAAAACCCCTCTATCGGCAGGGTAAGTTTTACTTCAAAAATGCATCTCCGCTTCATACTATATATCATCCTCCTCGGATTCATTGGTTTAAAGAAAATGAGAGTTCTCTTTGGGAGAAAACCTCTCGGATTCTTAGTATAAAGGATTGGATTTTAGAGAAAATAACCGGTGAGCTTTTTTGTGATTATTCCACCGCTTCTGCTACCGGTCTCTTAAACCTTTCATCCCTTACCTGGGATGAGGAAATTCTTGATTTTTCTGGAATTTCGAAAGATAAACTTCCTCCTTTGGTAGAACCAGAGCACACTGCTTGTTTGCAAGCGGGCGACTTTGTGGAGAATACTGGTCTACTTGCTGGTATCCCGGTAGTTTGGGGAGGGGGAGATGGCCCCTTTGCTAATTTAGGTGACGGAGCTTTTCATAAGGGGGAGATGTTGGTAACGGTTGGTTCCTCCGGAGCGGTTAGAATGTGTTCTCATGAGCCGGTGTTTGACCCAGAAGAGAGAGGTTGGTGTTATTACCTGGCCGATGGTGTCTGGGCTGGAGGAGGAGCGATAAATAACGGAGGAATTGTTTATTCCTGGATGAAAGATTTGATAGGAGAAGAAGAAGGATGGGAGTGGGACCTTCACCGAGAGCGTCCTCTTTTTCTTCCTTTTTTGACTGGAGAGCGAAGTCCAAACTGGAATGCTTACGCTCGGGGAATTTTGTTCGGTTTGTCTTATTTTCATACTCGATCGGCTCTATTACAAGCTGCTTTTGAGGGGGTGGCCTTTCGTGTTCGGTCTATCTATGATATGCTCTGTCAGGTAATGGGGGAACCCCGCCGGGTGATAATCAGTGGGGGTTTTGCTGCTTCAGACAAAGGGCAGAGGGTGTTATCTGATGTTTTGGGAGTGCCGGTGGAGCTAAGTAGTTACCCTTCAGCATCGGCTAAGGGGGCCTTTTTGCTTTCCCTCAAGGCTCGAGAAAAAGTTTCTTCTTTGAGTGAGCTACCCCGCTCCCTTTTTCCATCTTATCCCCGGGTAAACCCCCTTCCTGAAGCCCAAGAGTTTTATCAACAGTTTTATCAATTTTATCAGAAAGTGTATGAAAGTAACCGGCAACTTTTTCAAGAATTTGCCCGATTTCATTTAGCTTAAGGGAGAATGGTTGGGGGTAAGGATGAAATTTTCTCACAAAAATTCCCTAATTACCCTCTTTCTCCATTGACAATATCTTCCCTCTATGCTAAATTATCTCTTGCCTCTTCCCCCGGGAAGAGGGTTGTACCTTGAAAAGTAAATATTCCGCCTACTTCCCAGTAGTTTTAGATATTACTACTACTGGTTGAAGTCAACCAGCAAACGGTCATTAG
>JASGLU010000024.1 GCA_030156825.1 Candidatus Atribacteria bacterium
CCTTCAAGGGAGAGGGGAAAGCCGTCTTGGATGCCCGATTACTAATTTCGGGCATGACGGAAAAGAGGTACAACGTAGGAAAGCGCTCACTCGAGTATTGGGGTTTTTATAAATATTCGAGTGAGACTGAGGGAGGTGTTTTTCCTTCCTCAGTTGTATTTGTCTTGTATTTTTTAATCTTTTGTCTTTTAGGGGGGTTATAAGGGGGGCAAAGCCCCCATTATTGCCGTTTACAGGATAGACCCTTCTGGCAGAGAAAATCCGTGTTACCCGAAAATGAGAATCCTTAAAAAGAAAAGTTTGCTATAGGGCTAATTTCTGGTACCTATAGTGCAAGTTGGGTTAATAAAAAACGGGCTTTTGCTGGGAATATGGGCTATAATGTAGAAGTAGCTCTTTGCAGAGGGGCTACTTCCTTGGATTGGTGGAGGCGTTAAATAGGAAAATAGAAGGAGCGAGGAAGAAGGTAAAGGTTGAGCGCTGCAATTTGCCTTACCTCTTGTCTCTTGCTATATTTAGAAAGGAGAAAGACAATGGCATACTTAACCGGGTGGCAGGCAATAGTAAAAGCTTTGTGTTTAGAAGGTATTCAATTTGTTTATGGACTTCCAAGCAACCCTAAGGATTTGTATGATGCTCTTTACGATGAGGACTCTATCAAAGCGATCCAGGTGCGGCACGAGGCGGCTGGAGGTTTCATGGCTATGGCTCATGCTTTGTCAACCGGTGAGCCAGCCGTTTGCTATGCCAGTCAAGGTCCGGGTATTGCAAACCTGACACCTGCTGCACTGGAGTCTTTAGCCACATGCGCCCCGGTTATAATGCTTGGTGCTGGTGTCGATGGACATATATATGGTAAAGGCGCCTTTCAAGAAAGCGATCAGATAGGTCTTATGTCTCCTCTTACTAAGTGGGCGGTTCGAGTTCCTTATGCAGAGAAAATCCCCTGGGTTATTCGTAGGGCTTTTTTTCTGGCCACAAATGGGCAACCTGGTCCTGTATACATAGAAATACCTCCCGAGGTCGGCAGAAACCAGGCTGATATCCCCGATTATGTGCCTGCTGTGCGGCGTCTCAAAACAGCCGGAGATTGCAATCAGATTAAAAAAGCAATTGAGCTTATTACCCGAAGCAAACAGCCGGTAATCGTTGCCGGTGGAGGAGCACGGAGGTCGCAAGTACACGATGAGTTGAAGGCATTAGCAGATTTGCTGGGTATGCCTGTAATGACTACTCCATCAGGTAGGGGAAGTATAGAAGAAGATCATCCTCTTTCCTTTGGCCAGGTCGGACTGTATAGGAACAACCTTGGAATTAAGACATTTGCTGCAGCGGACCTGTTAATTACTGTGGGTTCTCGGAATGAAGAGTTTCAAACTGGTGCCTGGAAACTTTTCCCTAAAGGAGCAAAGTTTATCCAGGTTGATATTGAGCCTTTTGAGATTGGTCGTAACTGGCTTCCCGATGTTCCCATCTGGGGTGATGCCAAAATGGTTCTATCTTCGATTTTGGACGGTATAAAAGATTTTGCCGCTCCGGCGTGGGAAGAGCGAAAGAAAAAATACTCTGAGGAAAAAAAGGCTTACGAAGCCCAGGTGACCGAAGAATGCGAAAAGTGCAGTCATATACCTATAAAAAGTAAGCGAGTGGTTTATGAAATCAATCAGGTTTTTGGACGTAACACAATTATGGTACATGAAAATGGGAGTCAGGACCTCTGGTCATATTACAACCCTTACTATCGGGTCCTGGATCGAGATGGAGACATTGCTCCTGGAGAACAAACATGTATGGGCGCAGGTGTTATAGGTGCTGTAGGAGCTAAACTCGCCCACCCTGATAAAAAGGTAGTTTGTGTTACCGGCGATGGGGCATTTCAGATGTATAATCAAGATGTTCCTACTGCAGTTCAGTATAACGCACCGGTTACCTGGGTGATATTGAATAATTTCAGCTTAGGGTGGCCTAAAGTAGGGCAAAAAGAGCTGGGTGGCCGCTATATTGCGACCGATTTTGCTGTTCAGCCGGATTTCGTTCAGATGGCTCATGCTTACAGCTGCTATGGTGAACGGGTTGAGAAGCCCGAAGACATTCGTGGGGCGCTAAAGCGGGCATTAAAAGCGAATGAATCAGGTAAATCGGCCATTCTTGATTTTATAATTGACCCTGAGGACTTAGCCGAAGGTTTTAAGCTATATCGAAAATTATAAGCTAAACTGTTTGCGGTAACTCCGCTTGTTATGGTCGGTTTTTATGGGTGGGTTATGGTGTTCTTTTACCTCAATCTATATTTGGAAATGGCTTGTGATAGTCTTTCTTTTTGGTCATCGCAAGTCCTGCCCGTTTTGTCACCGCAAGGAGCAGCCTACGGCGCAGAACAATAAGAACAATCAGGCCGCCCTCTATCACCTTCTTGGTGTATCTATTCCTCCTCAAAGGCTTTCTTAAAGCGGATAGCAGGGTCGTCAAATACTACTTTCTTCGGGTCAAAGTGTTCGGAGTCGAATTTTCCTCCCAACCACGTTAACATTTCTTCGTATTCCTCATCGTCTGGATTACTAATGATTTCTAAGAGTCTTTCGTATCCCATAGGTCCTCCACAATCTTCCGGAGGACAGGCTCTTTTCCCTCCCAGACATATTGGATACCTAACCCCGGTTGCTCGAGGTAGAATTTTTTCCAGTTCTACTTCGTGTTCCCAGCCATCGCCAAAATCATATAAATATACTGCTATTTTATTTTCCGGGGTAAACCACTTGGCAATTTTCTGCCTCCAGCCGGAAAGAGTTGCCCTGCTCCAATCGTCGTCATCACTAGGAATTCCTATTAGCCTCAGATCTCCTGTAGCGGGGTTAACTATTTCAAACTGGTGAAGGTGGTAGTCTTTCCAGCTCATAACATCCTGGATGGCCACATGTAGGTCCCAGAAAGTATAGGTTTCTGGAACCTGAATTTGCCGCCAGATGAGTGGCCTAATGTCTTTTAAAGTGATTTTGAACTGGTATACCCGATCAAATTTTCTTTTCATGGTTTACCCCCTCTTGAGTTTATTTACCTTTCTCATATTTGAGCCAGAAGCTTTTCTTCCGAGCGTGAGTCTCTGCTATTTTTTGGTAATATAGCTCGTGAGGTAAAAACCCCTGCCAGTCAGAAACTTGAGGGGCAAGCTCCTCCAATTTTTTCAAATAGCGTACTCCATGGTGATAATATTTGGATTGGGCTCGGCCCAGAATAGATTCCAAAAGCTCCCGGTAGATAACGGTAGCCGCAAGTAGCCGGTTTTCCTTTTCAAAACGCTGGGCCAGAGGCAACATGAGATTATACAGGTCGCCGTTTAAAGCAGTTACATTTTCCAATAGATACTTTTGGGCTAGATCGATCTGGTTGGTATCAAGCAAGAAAGAGAGGTCAGAATAGGAAAAAGAAGGAGTGACCAAAATTTCTTGGCTGGCTTCGGCTATTACCTTTTCTCGTTGGTGTTTGCCAATGATGGACAAAAGCTCTTCTAAAGTATCGATGTCTTTGTGTTGACGGAACATTTTCCAGGCTACTTCTGCTAATTTTTCCTGGTCGTTGATTTTTCGATAAACATCTAACAATAATTTATCTCGCCTATATTCTTCTAAAATTGTCTTTCGTGGAATTTGCTTTATCCAATGAAGGGCTTTTTCCGGGTCTTGTGCTTCTAAATAGACCTCGGCAATATTTAAACAGGTGGCAGGAGAAAGGTCGGGCCAGGTAGCTAAAGCAGCTTTCTCAAACAGGGGAGCATCCTGTAACTGACGAGCTAATGACTCTACCGCAAAAAGAGAGTGTCGCGCAGCATATTGACCATCTGTGGTAGTTTTATCAATATTTTCGGCATTCTCCCAGAACCGTTGGGCCAGGGAGCGCAAAGTTTCCTCGGGCAAAAATTGGGAAGCTTGGTCTACCAATTCTTCCCGGACTCCGTATTCGTCTTCCTGGTAAAGCTTGAAAACTAAGTCGGACAGGTATGATTTATCTGCTATATCTCGAGCATAATGGGTAAAAAGCTCAGTGGCATCGAAACGAAATACCTCTCCCATAAACCCGTAAGAATCGTCACAGGATTCTAAAATTTTGCCGTCAATTTCAAAAAGAGCTACCACAAGCTCTATTCCAGTTTTGGGATCTTTTATTGCTGCCCGGATATCGGCTAAAAAATCTACCAATTCTTGGGCATAGTTGCGAGCCTCTCCTTTTCCCACGAATCGCTTTCTCCGCTTTAGGCCAGCTAATTTTGCCTTAAAGTACCGGAGGCTATCCTCCGGAGGGGATAGTAATCGCTCAACCAGCTTGCTGGCCTGGTCGCTCCGGGTGGATAAATCCAAAAGAGCATCGGCTAACTTTTCAGCTCCCAATCCGATCAGTTGTTCTCTGGGGTTGGCAGACGCCATCGAATTAAACCTCACCCTGATAACTCAAGTTGGTTTTTATTCTACCACTTTTTGACCCTTGGGTCACTTTTTTCAGAGTTGACTAAGTCGTGCATCTGTCTTTTAATTTTTCAGCACCGCAGGCACTGGGGGGCGTTTTTCTCCCCCAGTAGGTCTTTATTTTTGTTCCTTTTGCTTTTTGTTTTTGCCCTTGGTCTTTTAGCGCCGCAGGCGGTCTGCCGCAGGCAGTTTACTGTAGATTGCCGGCAGAAGGGTGGAGTGTTATACTTTTGGGTGACGAGTAAGCAATTTATAATGTTAATCCTGGGAGGAAACGGTGATAAGTAAAACTGCGGAGGTCATCGAGGAATTAGCTAAGGAGTTACGGTACCCGGAAGAGCTCGTTGTAAAAGAAAGCCTGAAGGTCTTCCTGGAACGGCAGTTAAGGCAAATTAAGGCAGAAATTTTGCAAATTACTGGGAAATATCAACTTACCTCAGCAGAGGAGATGGAAGTTTGTTATCGGGAAGGAACTCTGGAAGAGGGGAATACCTGGCGTGACCTTCAGCGGCTTGACCATCTGGAATATAAGCGGGACCGTCTTGTCGAACTTCTTGGGAAGTTGGAATGAGCCTGGTTAATGTTGAAAGGCTACAGGAGATTGCTGAAGTAGAGTTTTCTGAGATTGTGGTCGAAGCGTTCAGCCCCGGTGTAAATGAACTAAGAATTATCTTGGTGGATGGAAGTTTTATCGATCTCTGGTTTTCCTTGAAACTGAAGGAAAGATATAGCTACCATTGGGAGAGGCAGGCTATAGATGGCACTATCTACCGCCATGATAATGCACCACATAAGCAGTGGCGGTCTACAAAGACCTTTCCCAAACATTTTCATAGGTAATGGAGCAGAGGTGGTAGAAAGCCATATTAGCGATAACCCCGAAGAAGGGTTGAGATAATTTTGACTTTTGTGAGGGAAAAGCTTAAACAATTATAGAAAGATTATATTGTATAACCTAATCCAGCTTCGCGAATTTTGTCATGATTTCTTGTCGAGAGCTATAAGCCTTTATTTGGTGAAACCATTGGCAGAAAAAGGTAAAAAACATTTAAGAAACCAAAAAATATAAAGGATTAAAGATAAATACTAACCGAGGGAGGGGATACACTCCCTCAGTCTTCTACGTTATACCTATTTTCTGTCATGCCCGAAATTAGTAATCGGGCACCCAAAACGGCTTTCCACCTCTCCCTCGGAGGGAGAGGATTCTGTTTTCATTTTTATCTGGTGCGGCTCAAGCAACATAGGGGCCTATCCTGAATTAAATTGGTCGGGTGATAACTAAAAGGAGGCCAAAAATGAACAAATTTTCTCAAGAGCTATTTTCTCTTTTTCTGGAGAGTCCTAAAATTGATACCCATGAGCACTTGCTTCCTCCAGAGCAGTTTGCAGAAAGCCCGGATATTCTGTTTGCTGTTTTGGAGCGGAGCTACTTATCCTGGATTCTATCTGGGACCACGGGGAAAAGTTTTGACTTAACCCGAGAAGAGTTGTTATCCCAGCTAAGAAACATCCCTGCCAGCTCTTTTTACCGTTATCTGATTCGGGCCTTCCAGTTTATGTATGAGTTTCGAGATGACTCCCTTACTTGGGAAAACTGGGAAAATCTTTCTCGGCAAATTAGAGAGAACTACGAAAAGGGTGATATGGTGAAAAGATGGTTGTCCAGCCGGTTAAACGTCCAAAAAATTATTTTGGATCGTTATTGGGTAGTGGGAGATTTTCAGGTAGATAGAAAAATCTTTTCCCCGGTTTTACGGCTGGATCCTTTCTTTTTTGGTTATAATCGGGAAACTCGGGACCACGACGGCCAAAGTCCTTATTTCTATGCCGACCGGGAAGGGATAAAAGTAGAAACTTTTGATGAGTATTTAAGCCTGATGGACCACATTTTTCAAAAAGGGATAAAAGAAAGGGTCTCTGCGCTGAAATTTGCCATTGCCTATGACCGGGGACTCTCTTTTAAGCAGGTAACCCGGGAGAAAGCCGAAGTAGCTTTTTACCGAGCAGCAGGGGAAGAGACTCCGGAGGAAATTGTAAACTTTCAGGATTTTATTTTCCATTACTCTTTCCAAAAAGCGGAGGAATTGGGTCTTCCCATACAAATCCATACCGGCCCGGGCAAGGCTTTTCAAACAGCTCCTTCTCTTTTAGGGCCGATTTTGGAAGAATACCGAGCGGTGAAAGTCTCTCTCTTCCATGGCGGTTTCCCCTGGGTGGGAGAACCAGGAGCCATGGCCCTCTTTTATCCCCATCTCTATTTAGATTTAGTCTGGCTGCCTCTTTTATCCCCCACTTTTTCCCGGTTAGCTCTCAGGGAGTGGTTAGAGACCACCGGAGGGTCTCGGATAATGATGGGCGGAGATTCTTGGAATGTAGAAGGGGCGGTGGGGTCGCTGCTATTTAACCTGGAGACTATAGCTCAAGTTTTAGGAGAGATGGTAGAAACCGGATATTTGAGTATGGCCGATGCTCAAGAAATTGGTAAAATGATTCTCTGGGATAACCCCGAGGAGTTTTTTGCTTCTTCCCTTGAGTGAAGGGGAGTTATTTATTCAGGGTTGCCAGTTAGGGATAAACAGGTGAACCGAGAAAATATGGGTTAAATTTAATATTATTTTCCTCTAGTGACAGAAACTTGGAAGAGATTTCCCGGTCCCCGAGGATACGACCTCTTCCCAGTTTTGCCTATCAAAGGTTACCATAATGTTTTTTACTTTCTTCTTAACCCAGGGGATAAGGAAAATTGGGAAGAGAAGCTAAGTGGGATGCGATCAATAGGACAATTACCAGGAGAATCATATACCAACGGGCATGAAAACGGGAAATGGTAGCCTTTACTCGGGGGCTTAGGTGGGAAAATTTTAAAAGCATCCCGGCTACTCCCATCCAGCAAAGAACTGCAAAAAATAACCAGTTGAGAAAACCAGCATAAGGAGCCATTAGAATAGCGTGGACAACTACTACCAAAACTAAAGCCAGGTTTCCATAGTAGTGAATATTATGCCATCTCTTTCCCATATTTTGCAGCCAAGGCCAAGTGCTCTTGGGAGCAAAAATTCTCTGTAGCAGGTGAAAAATTACATACAAATCGGCAATGAAAAAAAGAAGGGCAGCTAAAGCTCCCAAGGTAAGACCTACATTAACAATGGTGGGCATTTTTGCACTCTCCTTTTATTAAAGATTTCTCAAATCTTTTTTTATCCAGCTCTATCTCTTTTTTCAGTGAGAACAACACCCCTGTTAATTGAGGGTGTTGTTCTCACTGACACGGATTTTCTTTCTCCTTCGCTTCCTCTCCTCCTATTCCATTGCTTCAAATTTGTCTTTGGAGGAACCACAAACCGGGCACACCCAGTCGTCAGGTAGGTCTTCAAAAGCAGTCCCGGGTTTTATTCCCGAGCTGGGGTCACCTTTCTCCGGGTCGTATATATACCCACAAACGCTGCATTTATACTTTTTCATATTACACCTCCTCTCAAAAAAACTAAAGTTACTTTATCAGTTTTGTAAGCCCTACCGCATCCTCCAAAGCCGAGGCAATATCACGAGGAGCCGCGGCATCGCCTATTATATAAATTTCCGGAACACTTTCTTTAAGCTCGTAATATAAACTGTTATTAGGTGCTTTTACCCCAGCTACGACTACCGAGTTGATACCTCTTATCTCCTCTGTGGTGCCTAAATATATATTTAATAGGGTGACTGCTCCCTCCTTAAAATCGGTCATTACTTTCATAGGGTGCAGAAAAAGGTTATCTTTGTTACTAAGTCTCTTAAAATTATCCAGCAATATGGGAGCGGTAATATTCTGGCCATTAAAGAAAGCCGGGGTTACCCAGTGGACAATCTTATCTTCCTTGATAAATAATTCCACAATTCCTGAGCCCTCCGTGGTGGAATCGTTATCCATAACCAGAATATTCTCTCCTGGAACCTGACCTTTTAGGGCATCAAGAGTATTGTAAAACATAGGGGATGGAGATATAATTGCAGAACCAGTAGCGATTATCACCACATCCGGATTTTCCTCAAGCACAGTCTCTCTCGTAGCTTCGGTGTTTAGCCTTATATCTATATTATCAAGTGTACCCAGCATATGTATAAGATACCTGCTAACCCCCGAGATGCCTCTTCGGCCGGGAAGACTGCTTTCCCAATACACCCTTCCCCCTAATTTTTCTTCCTTCTCAAACAAAATTACCTTATTTCCCTTTCGGGCAAAAATTTCTGCTGCCTTCATACCAGCAGGCCCACCACCCACTATCATCATTTTTTTAGGCACTGTCATTTTCTGGTAGAGGATATCTTCTCCATATTCTTCCTCATAACCCGATGTGGGGTTGTGCACACAGCTTATGGGTAAATTTTGGAGTAATCTCCCCATACACTTCTGATTGCATCCCAAACAGCCCCTGATTTCCTCCGGTTTTCCTGCTTCAGCTTTTTTGGCCCAGTAGGGGTCAGATATCAGAGCCCTGGCCATTCCTACCATATCAAGATAACCTTTTTCCAGTGCATCTTCGGCAGTAGCAGGCCACACAATACGCCCATGGCCAATGATGGTAGCACCCGTTGCTTCTTTTATTCTTGCCACATCCTTCAAAAGGAAACCCTGAGGAACATTCATAGAGGGAACAAGCATATCTATGCTTTCCCACGTACCGGTATCAGTGCTAAGGTAATCAGCTACTGTGGCAAATAACTTGGCATATTCTACAGCTTCCTCTACTCCATAATCTCCTGGCAAATATCGGTTTACTCCCAATCTGACACCAAGTGGTTTTTCTCCTATCTTATTTCTGATAGCGCGTAATATCTCGACCACTATTCTTCCTCTGTTTTCTATGCTTCCTCCATATTCGTCATTACGCTGATTTTTGAGTAAGGATACAAACTGCCCCAGTATGCCATCGTGAGCAACTTTGATTTCGATACCGTCGAAACCTGCCTCCACCATATTTTCCGCACTGGCAGCAAAAGATTCCACCAGCTCCTGTATTTCCTCTCTGGTCATTTCCTTGGGTATTTCGCCTACCGTCATATCCGGAATGGGGGAAGGAGCCCAGGTGGGCCGAAAAATTTCTGCACTTCTGGTCTGGTTTCCCATATGAGACAATTGACCAAAAATCCTTGCCCCATATCGGTGAACCTCAGTAATGATTTTCTCCCATCCTGCAATGGAAGCCTTGTCGAAGGCATCCACTGCTCCGGGGTAGGAACCCGTGGGATGCACAATTTGGGTGGGAAGCACAATCAACCCTGCTCCGCCTTTTGCCCTCTCTCGATAGTAATATACGTCTTTTATAGTAGGATGATGATGGTGATCGGCATAAAAAGGAAGGTGGGGGAGAAACACAATGCGATTTTTGATTTCTACTCCCCGGATAGCAATAGGGCTGAAAAGACGAGGGAAGGCAGCACTACTTTTCACGGCTTTCACCTTACTTTCCCGCTGAGATTTTTGTTTGCTAATAATGTTACTCTTTTAGAGATTAATTGTCTATACCCCGCGGGGGGGTTGACAACTTAGTTAGTTAAGCTTATTATCTACCTAGGTTCAGTAATTTTCTGGGGAACGATAAATGGTGAAGAACTATTTAAAACGATCACAAAAGGATGTTAAACAAAATAACCTTTCCTTGGTTTTAAATACGATCATTAAACATGAACCACTCTCACGCGCAGATATTGTCAGTATTACTGGAATATCAAAGCCTACTGTTTCCAACCTGGTTGAGGAATTACTTCAAAGAAAAGCCATTATTGAAATAGGTATGGGTACATCCAGAGGAGGAAGAAAACCGGTTCTTATTCGTTTTAATAGTTCTCGAAGATACATCATAGCGGTTGACCTAGGAAGAGAAGATTGTACGGTAGCCATTGCTGATTTGAAAGGAAACATTCTCCAGAAAGAGCATGGGGAATTCGATAAACAAAGCTGTTTAAAGGATAAATTAATGATCGCCGAGGACCTCATTATTCACTTGATGGATGATTTAAAAATAGACCGGACCCTTCTCTTTAAAATTACCTGTATTGCTCCAGGAATTTACGTTGAACGAGGGAAAGAACTGAAATGGTCTCCAGAAAATACCCAAAACGAAGGAGCTGATATAAAAAAATACTTTGAATCTGAATTTAATGTAGATGTTATCCTTAATCATTCAACAAAATTATCTCTTCTTGGGGAAAAGGTGTCGGGAAAAGCGAAAGAATATAAAAATGTATTATACATTGATTTTGCCTATGGTTTAGGATGTTCCTTTATGATCGATGGAAATATTTATTTTGGAATGAATAACTCGGCGGGCGAGCTCGGTTATTTTTACTCAAATATTCAAGAGTTTAAGAAATCTTCAGTGATACCTTATGAATTTGGATGCTTGGAAAAAAGAATATCGGGTTATGCTTTACAAAGTAAAGGTGTAGAAAAGGCAAAAAGCAACCCTCTCTCAAAAATTCTTGATTTGGCCCACGGAGACTACAATAAAATTACCGGCCGAACCATTTTTCAAGCAGCCATGCAAGGTGATCAGGAAGCTCTTGAAATACTAAAGGAATCTTTTCAATATTTTAATATGGCATTAGCCAATATCATCAATTTATTAACACCAGAAATCGTCATTTTTGGTGGTGGTTTTTCCAATGCTGGCAATTTTCTACTCGACCTTATTAATGATGAAATTAAAGAAAAAGTTCTTTACATGCCAGAATTAGAAATATCAGAATTGAAAAAAGATGCTAGTATTGTTGGTGCAATTCATTTCTTACTCGATAACACTAATCTATTGGAGGAAATTTGAAGAGAAGGGGTAGACGTTGAATCCATTGATAGGCTTGGTTAATCTTGATGAAAATCGAAAGAGAAATTCTGGGGATAGTCTGGAAAGCATTGGTGTCTGTGAAATTGCCAACATGTATTCCGATTCAGTCTGTCATATCATTATCACCTGTAATAAAAATGGAAAACTGGCTAAAAGAACCCAAGGCCACTCTAATAGTCTTTTAATCTGTTTTGATGAGAAAACCAATGATCAGGGTTTAGCCATGACGGCTTATTTTAGTAATATGATCATTGCCGGGCAGATCTGTGCCCAGGCCCAAAGTACCGAATTATATAAAAATGATTTGTCACGATTGATGCGGGGCAGAATATATTAGCCATCGCTTTCTTTTTGTGGAGTAATGAGAAAATGCTATTATCATGGTTGGATAATACTAAGCGAAATTGTTGCTCTTATGAGGAAATTAAAGTACATCTTTGACTATAAGTAATGGTTAGGAGTCCTAAGAAAAGGAAGGGATTTTGTTTGGGAAGTGGTAAAGGTAATTCGCTGATTTCTAGTTTTGAGAAAAAAAGAAATGTTATCTTACTGTTATTGCTTCCAAGCATGGTGTTGATTTTTGGCTTATTGATATACCCGCTTATCTATTCTTTTTACATTAGCTTGTTAGACTTCAATTTGACTCGTCCTGGGGTTACCCCTTTTATAGGCTTGAATAATTATATCCAGGCCTTATCAGACGGTTTCTTTTTAAGTAGCCTTTTGAGAACGATCTATTTTGCAGGGGTAACTGTGTCTGTGGAGATTGTGTTGGGTCTCGCCGTCGCCTTACTCCTGAAGCAAAAGTTCCGGGGAAGAGGTTTAGTAAGAGGATTAGTCATCCTTCCTTGGGCTCTCCCTACCGTGGTTAACGGAATCATGTGGAAATGGATTTACAATGCTAACTATGGAGCACTGAATGCTCTGCTTTCCGGGATGGGTCTTATTGATAGTTATCAGTTATGGTTAGGAGAACCAATGCGTGCACTTCATTCAGTCATGTTTGCCAACATTTGGAAAGAAACTCCAGTTGGGGTATTGATGATATTAGCAGTATTAGAAGGAATTTCCGAAGAGCTCTACGAAGCTGCACGGGTTGATGGAGCTAACACCTGGCAAAGATTTAGATATATTACTCTACCTTTGATAAAACCCATGATTGGTGTTCTCTTTGTAATCAAGATTGTCTGGGCGATACGTGAATTTGACCTGATATATATAGTTACTCGCGGCGGTCCCGCTGGAGGCACAACGGTTTTAAGCTACCTTGCCTACTTAAATGGTTTTAAGTTTTTCAAAATGGGTTACGCAAGCGCTATATCATACTTTATAATTGTCTTAGCCATGATTATTGGTATCCCTTATATTATTAGTATTGCCCGGTCTCAAAAGGAGGTTGTTTGAGTGACAGCAGCTTCGAATAAAAACCTGATTAGCTTTCTTCTATACTTTGCTGTGGGGTTATTAGTAGTGGTTATTTTGGCACCTTACCTTTGGTTATTCATTTCCAGTATTTCTACTAAAAGGGATTTAACTACTATACCACTAAGATGGTTCCCTCCAGAGCCTACTTTTGAAAATTACTCTCGCCTTCTTTTAGGCGGGACAGGAGCAACTGACGCTGCTTCACAGTTTGGTCGTTGCGCACTAAATAGCTTAATCGTAGCCTCAATGGTAACATTAATTTCTGTTTTCTTCGGTTCTCTTTCTGCGTACTGTTTAACTAGGATAAACTTTAAAGGCCGAAGTACGCTCAGTTTCACTATTATTATCCCTCAACTTCTTCCCCCTGTTGCTTTGATCATCCCCCTTTATCTTATAGTGAGAAGGTTAGGCCTTCTTGATACAAGATTTGCTCTGGTAATGACTTATACTTCTTTTATTTTGCCTTTAGTAATCTGGTTAATGATAGGGCATTTTCGCTCTATTCCGCCTGACATAGAAGAAGCAGCTCGCATAGATGGGTGTTCTAGGATTGGAGCCTTATTTAGAGTAGTTCTACCTCTTGTTGCGCCTGGCATTGCTGCCACTTTTATATTTGCCTTTATCATTGCCTGGAATGAGTTTTTCTATGCTTTAATATTTTCCTCTACTCAAAGTTCAAAAACCCTGTCAGTCTTAGTTGAGGAGTTCAGTAGTAAATTTGGAGAGGATTATGTTTTAATGAGTACAGCAGGAGTTTTAGCTAGCTTGCCACCAGTGGCTCTGGCTCTTGTCTTTCAACGATATATAGTTCAAGGCTTAACCGCTGGTTCTGTTAAGGGTTAAAATTGAATTTTTTCTGAAGAAATTGGGGGTGATAAAATAAAAAAAACCATTTTTTTAAGCTTTAGAACTTTTATAAATTCCTTACAAGGGAGGTTTTAGAATGTTACTTAAAAAAGTTATAAGTTTTCTGTTATTGGTTATGAGTTGTGTGTTCTTGTTTGTCGGTTTTTCCCTGGCTGGAGAATCGATAACCGTTATCATGCCCCGCCATGAAATGGATACCAAGGGTGTGTGGGAAAGACAAACTCGTGAATTTGAGAAGGAAAGTGGCATCAAAGTAGAACTTATTCAAATGGCCTGGGAGAGGGTAGCAGATAAGGTAGTAACAGAGATGGCCTCCGGGGGGAGTGCATTTGATGTAATTGAATTTGACAACGTGTGGCCAGCAAAATTTCTCTCCGCCGGTTGGATAACTCCTCTCGACAGTTTTATTGATCAAGCTACTATTGACAAGATACTGCCAGGTTTAGTAAGCACTTTTAGCAAGGATGGACATCTATATGGAATGGTTTGGAACAACGATACTAGATTTTTTATGTATAACAGCAAAAAGCTAAAAGATGCTGGGATTGGTGCTCCTCCTAAAACTTGGACCGAATTTACAGAACAAACTAAGAAGCTGCAAACCGCAAACCTAATAAAATATGGTTATATCGGTGCTTGGGAACAGAGCCAAATGTTAACTAATGAACATACCTTCTTTAGCTATAGTTTTGGGTCAACCCTGTTCACTGAGGATGGGAAACCCACCTTTACCGAACAACCGGCAATTGACGCTCTTACTTTTATGGTGGAAGCTATAAATACAGATAAAACAATTGACCCTGCCTCGATTACCATGAATTATGAAGGGGCTGCTAATGTTTTTTACAATGGTGATACTGCCTTCTTTTTACAAGCTTGGCCAGGAGTATATGCGTACTCAAACGATCCTGCTGCTTCTAAAATTGTAGGAGAGGTTGAAGTGGCTGAATGGATTCCAGCGGCAAGGGAAGAACTCCAGGCCACCCTCACTCTTCCCGAAGCTTTGGCTATTCCAGAAACTTCTCAACATAAAGAAGCCGCTTGGAAATATATTGAATATATGACCTCCCCCGAAAGAGAAAAAGAACGTGCCTTAGAAATAGGTGCTCTTCCCACTTGGAAAGACTTATTCACTGATCCAGATCTTTTAGTTCAGTATCCTTATTGGAAATATTTTGGAGAGCAAGCCCTGTATGCTAAAGGTCACCCTAAGCTTGTTTGGTTTGATGAATGGGCTGTTAATGAACAGATTGAAGTTCAGAATGCATTGATGGGGATAAAAACTCCAGAACAAGCACTTAAGGACTTATATGAAGCACTAAGACGGAATTTTGAAAAATAAAGAACAAGGAGAGAAACAGAGAATGGTTAAGCCAAAGGTTGGGTTTGTTGTTTTTGGGGTGCATAAAGATGGTTTAAAGGATCCCTTAGGCTGCCCCTTTATTGATGAAGAAATAATCGCTCGCTCCCAAGAAGCCCTCAAAAAAAGAGGAATAAATTTGGTGGAACACAGTACAGTGGTCGCTACAAAAGAGGAAGCTAAAGTTGCTCTGAGGGAGATGAAACATCAGGAAGATGTTGATTGTGTTATCCTTTTTTCTGGCACTTGGGTATGGTCTGCTAACCTTATTGCTGCCATTCGTGACTATGCACTTACCGGAAAAGGGGTGATCATTTGGACCCATCCTGGTTCTCAAGGCTGGCGTACCGTTGGGGGACTAGTCATGCACGGTGCTTTGATGGAAATAGGTATTCCCCATCGGTTTGTGTATGGTGCAGCAGATGATTCTGCTGAAGTCGATAAAGTGGTAAGCTATTGTAAAGCGGCGCATTTAAAGAATCTGCTTAATATGGCAACTATTGGTACTTTTGGGGGGCGAGGTATGGGCCAAACAGTTGGTGTTGCTGACCCATCCCAATGGATGAAAGTGTTTGGTATTGACATCGATTCAAGAGATACCACAGAACTGATCCGCACAGCAGAAAATGTTTCCCAAGAAGAAATCGAATCCTTAAAACCCCGCATTTTAGAGTTATTTGGTTCTCTCCCGGAAGAGAATATAGCTAACGAACGATCTATAAGATTATATCTTGCGATAAAAAAGATAGTAAATAAGGAGAGGTGGGATTTTTACACCGTTCAGTCTTTTCCAGGTTTAGGCGACGATTATGCCGCTACTTGTTTTGCCCAATCCATGATGATAGAAGATGGGTATGCCACCTCAACTCTTGGTGACTTTAATACTGCCTTGACCACCTTTCTTTTGATGAAACTAAGCAAGGAAAGAGTGTATTATGGCGATCTCCAACACATAGATAAAAAGAGTAGAGAAATAAAAATTATCGGAGATGGTGCTATTCCTCCCTCACTTGCTGGCAAAGTAGGTCCAGCCGGGTTTGCTCAGCATGGTATTCCTACTGAAGGCAAAGCAGGAGGTCTATCAGTAAGAGCAATATGTAAAGTGGGAGAAGGAGTAATTGCCCGTCTGGGGAGAGTCAATGGAAAATTCACTATGGTAATAACGAAAGCTTCTATTTTTGAGCCACAAGCGGACAAACTCAACTCACGATTAGAAGAATGTGGTATTCCCTTTTGGCCCCATGGGTTTGTAACCATACAGGGAGATATGGAAAAAATGCTTCAAGCCTGGACAAATGAGTATGCTTGTCTTGCCTATGGAGAAGATATATATGATGATTTAGTAGACTTCTGCGAGATTACAGGTATTGAGCCAATTTTACCTTAAGAATGTAGTGAAGCTTTCATGAGGAGTCAAATTATTTGACTCCTCATGAAAGCTAAAGCTGGAAGAGGGATAAATTTGGTAGCTACTTGTATTTCTGACGAAGATTTTGAAAGCCGGATAGCTCTTTTTCAAAGGGAGATGGAAAAAAACGATATCGATTTATGGATTGGCTACGCCTCTGAGGGTGATACAATGCATTTATGTTTATCAAAATGGCTAAATCAGGGAAATATGAATATGCTCAGATAGTTCGTGCCTATAGAGAAAATGGAGTGGTAAAAAAGGTATTGTTAAGCTTAGGTTGATTGGATCAGATAGTCAATAATCCCGGCGGCATCCAGCACTAAGTAATGAAATCTTTAAACTGCTAAAAATAAACCACTAAAAAATATCACCTAAGGAAGAATTATTTCTATAACCTCCTGGAAGTAGTGAGTGTAGTGGCAAAATGTCAGATTCCAATTTAAAGAATATAGATTTGATGCTGGCTTTGTCGCAAAGTGTTTTTTAACCAAGAAGCCATTCAGAAATGCTGTAACCGGTATGCTGGCTTCTATGTACTTCTTACCAATGATATCAAAGATCCGGTGGCAGCCCTGCAGGTTTATCGGAATAAGGACTACGTGGAGAAATGTTTTGATGACTTAAAAAACCAGTTGGATATGAAACGACTCCGTATTCACACCTCCTCGACCATGGATGGCCGATTTTTTATTCAGTTTATTGCTCTCATTTACCTGAGTGCTTTGCGGAAAAAGATGCGGGATACCGGCTTAACTGAGAAGTACACAGTTCGGGAGTTACTCTTGGAGATGGAGACATTGACTCAAGTTCGTTACTCTGGTAAGTATGGGCATATTCTCACAGAGATTACCAAACCCCAACGTCAAATTATGGAGAGTCTGGGGATTGATCCAAAAATATAGTTATAATTTTCCGGGAAATTAGGTTTCTAAACAGAAAAAACAGCCATCTAAGATAACTACTCCAGCAGGAAATCATCCCTGGAGAAATTCTGCTCCTCCAGTTCCTGTTTCTTATGAGGTGTCAGATCGAGAAATCTTAGAGGCTCTATATAGTTCCAGGTTAGTTTGGAGATGATGGAACATGTATTGTAATCATTCAGTAAAGGGGGTGACATTTTATGAGAATAAAACTACCCTTTTTTAGGTGGCATTTTCACAGACTATTGACAGGCTATTCATAACTCCTATATCCTGGCTCTTGATTCCCAAAAATCTATGCGGGAGGTGATGGCAGAAAAAACTCTAAAGAATCCTGAAAAGAATAGCATATTAGAATAGAATCAAATTTACCGACAAGGTGTCCGGATGTTTCCGATTTAGTGTCCGGATACTTCCGGTTTGGCTGTCCGGATAAGCCGGAATATCCAGATGGAATTGAAACAATTCATAGGAACTGCCTTTCAGGTCATAAACACTTAAATTGGGTTTTTAGATTTAAAGTTGGTTTGGTATATATCCAGTGTGCCAGGGTCTCAGACTCCGGGGAAGCCAGAAAAGTCTCACCCTAACGACTCTCTGATGTTGCCTTCTGCTAACACAACAGCATCGGCCTTCCCGTTGACTAATTTCGGGGCTCAATCCCTTCAGCTTTCGCTGTACTACGCTTAAACCCACCAGTTACCTGGTAGACTCCAAGGACTCGCTACTGGTTGCTGGTTAGGCATTACCAGGTGGGCATCGCACCCACTAACTGACACGACCTTGCCCGGCCGCACTTTATATTTGTTTTTTCTATAATTTATCATCTTTGCTTACACCGTAGGTAGTCCGCCGTAGGCGGTCTGTCGCAGGCTGTTTTGGGCCCCGGCTTAAAGATTGCCGGGGCGACAGATTGAGGACAATTACCAGGGGTTACAGAGAGGAAGTGAACCCCTTATAGGAACATTCAGGGGTGACAGAATGTGGTTGCCAGAGTGGATAGGAAGGAGAGAACACTTTCTTCGACCCTCTTCTGTCACCGCAACGGTCGCAACATCGCTCCTGTGGCGGTCTCTCTTCCGGGATTGGGAAAACTATAGGAAAAACGAATCACCACGCCGATGAAAAGACGAGCTCGCAATGACACTTTTCCTGCTCTCAACATTTTCCCTTTGGAACGCTTTTCTCCCCATTTTCATTGTCATCTGGTGCTGCCAAGCCGCATGGGGGTCTATCCTTTCTTTGAGGACTTTCTCTTCTTACCCCGGGTTCGGGAAGAGGTAGCTCGTTTTCGCCGGGGAGAAATAAAAGTGGAGAAATGATCAACATCTTCTGAGGTGACTATTCCCCAGTCTTGCAAAATATGTAAAGTTGCCTCTCTTTCGGCTTCTTTCCCCAAAAGAGCGCCTATCATTTGGAGAGAGTCAAGGCTGGAAACCAAATAGCTGTGTTCCATACCTTGACGTCTTACTGCCAGCTGCAGAAGCTCATGCACTACCGGTGTCTGAGTGCCCAGTAAAATTCTGCTGGCTCGGAGATGTTCCCTCTTCGGAGGCATAAAGTTTTTTCACATCCTCAATCAGTAAATCGGGTATAGTTTTGGTTTTTTCGAATAAGTCACTGTAAGCATCTACCCACCGGCGCCATATCTCTCTTACCTGATCGTCACCCACCGGCGCTCCTTTTTCTAAAAAAGCGGTGGGCTTGGTGGCGTTTAGCCATTCGGTAATAGTTTTTAAGGTTTCCAAAGTGGCAAACCGCCGATCGGCCATTTCTCGGGTATAATTTTTGATATCCATGGCGATTCCTCCTTTGATATCCTCGTTTTTTATTCTACTTATTCTACCTCTTTTTATCAAGCGGGTTGAAAAATTTTGTAACTTTATCCTGATAAAGCGTCTTTAGCTCCCGGCTAATTAAGCAGTTGATAGAGAACTCTCGACCTTTACTTTTTCCCTTCTCCATGATTTCTTTGATCTTTCTCTCTTCCCATTCCTGGCCTAAAAACCCAAATAGGCCAAATACTCCTACTGCATGTACCAAAACTCCAATTCCCCATCCTAAAAGAGGCCAATAAAACCAGAACGCACCAGGTGATATAAGTAGATTGATGATGAAAAGCATTATGTTTACAAGAACATAGGCCATAAGGTGAGAATAGAAACCTCTAATCTCCTCCACTCTTTTTTTGACCTCTTGGTACTTTTCCTCTTCCGTCCCCCTCTTCCTCCTTTTATTACTTTTGTTATATATACGCAAGATACCTTCGTATGGGCTCACAAACTGCCTTGCTATAAAAACAAAGAAAGGAACCCTACCAGACTTTAATTAGCTTAAATGTCCCAAGTTTATTCCTGCCAGACGATTTCCTCTACCTCCAGGTAGATTCTTTGTTGTCCAGATTCAAGTTGGGTTTCATCTCTAATATCTAATACTAAGGGAAGGTAAGTTTCTTTTTCAGCTAACATTTGTATAACCACTATTCCATCGGTTTTAACCTCAATCCACAGGGCTTCTTTACCAAAACGGGTTTCACTTGAAGTAATGGTAGTCTCCGTTTCTTGCCCCTCTTCGTTCTTCTCTCTCCACATAGACCCCTCTTTTAGTTCTTCTCCCGTAAAAAGAAAAGGAGTGAGCATTAATTGGGCAGAGGAGACAACTCCTAAAATGCCGGCTAAAGAGGGATTGGAGAATATAAGCGGGGTGATAGCATTTTCGAGGCTCCCTTCTTCAGTAGTGAAGGTAGTGGAAAATTCCTCGTCTCCCAACTTAAAGTCTACTGTTCCTTGAAATTTATCTTCCCCCTTAGGAATGACTTGAAGAGAAAGATATCCTTCTTGGGGCCCTTTCTCCTCCTCTATGAGGATATTGAATTTTATCTTTTCCACATTTTCTAAACCGATACAAGATGAGAAAAGAAAAGCAAAAACTATCAAGAGAAGAGCGGCTTCTAAAAACCGAGATTTTCTTTTCAAATTTGTTCCCCTCCTTTTTCAAATTTTAATTTTGCTCATTTTAGCATAATGGACAAGGTAAGGATATATAGATTAGAAAATAGGTGTAGTTAGTGATTTTACTTGGATTTTTATGTTATATTTGGAAGTGGCTTGTGGTAGGCTTTCTTTTTGATTAGTGCAATAACCTTTCGTTTGTCATTCCTGAATGTATCTATCAGGAATCTAAGGGTGTTAAAAAATAGAAACATTAGATTCCCGATTACTGATTTCGGGAATGTCGAAAAGAAGAAATGGCAATGCAGCCTACGGCGCAAGATAAAAAACAAAGAAAAAGTTAGAAAACTCCGCTGGAGAAAAAATACTTTAGCGATGCGGCGGTCTTGCTTTTAGATTAACACAGAACCATATTAGAACAATTACCACGTCTTCGGCTTGCAATGATACGAAGATCGTAAGGGGGGGGACCATAAGCGGTTTTTTGTGGAAGACAATAAATCTAAAGAGAGGAGGAAAAAGTGAGAAGACAAGAGCAAATTTTAGCGGGAAAAGTGGCGGTTATTACTGGAGGCACCCGGGGGATTGGCCTGGGTATTGCTCGAGTTTTGGGGCAGGCGGGAGCGCAAATAGCCCTGGTTTACCGCTCAGATCAGATGGCGGCAGAAAAAGCAGAGAGCGAGCTTCGAGCTTTAGGTTATCAGATTGTCTCTCTTCGGGGAGATGTAGGGGTGAAAGAGGAAGCAGAAAGAGTTATCCGCTTGGTATTGGAGCGTTGGAGGAGAGTGGATATTTTAGTCAATAACTGTGGAATTTTAGATTTCACTTTCTTGGAAGATTTGACCGAAGAGCGATTTGACCAGGTGATAAGAGCTAACCTGAAGAGTGTAATTTTTTGTACCCAGGCAGTGATGCCATTTATGAAAAAGGCAGGATTTGGAAGAATTATAAATGCCAGCTCTATTTCCGGCCACTTTGCCGATGTAGGGCAAATCGCCTACGGCGTGAGTAAGGCAGGGGTAGAGATGCTCACTAAAATTGCCTCAGCTGAGCTCGCCCCTTATGGCATTACAGTTAATGCCTATGCTCCAGGAATTGTGGAAACCGATATGACCCGAGCTATGATTGAAGAGAGGGGGCACCTCCAAAGAAAACAAATCCCACTGGCCCGATTTGGCACCCCCGATGAGGTCGGTTCGCTGGTCCTCTTTTTATCTTCGGAAGGGGCCGGCTATATAACGGGGGAGATAATCGGAGTGGATGGAGGAATGTTGAAAGTGCAAAATGCCTGGCGCGCCCGCACCCTGGAAGCAGACCAAACTTAGAAAACGGGGAGAGGGGAGTGGTCAGGATAAATTTTTGGGGTTAAATTTTCTTTATCTATCAAGGCTAAAAGTTTGTCTATTATTTTCCAAGAGTTTCGAATAAAGGAAGAGTTGGGGAAAATAGTGTGGTCTCCCAATAAAATATCGTGGATAATTTTTTGGTAGGCTTGGGGAGTTGCTGCTTGGAAAGAGCCACTCAGACAAAGATTTAATTTGGCCGGGACAGAGCGTAACTCCCGACCAAATTTTTTAACATTGACTATCAAGTCAATCTTTTCTTCCGGTTGGATTTCAATCAACAGCCGGTTGGGGGTTTCGGTTAAAGAGTTAAAAGTTACCTCGATAAAAGAGGTTTTTTGAGCCAGTTTTTTCCCTGTGCTCAGCCAGAAGGGGACTCCACTCCACCTGGGGTTTTGGAGATAAAGGGGCATCTGGACCAGGGTTTCTACCCGGGAGTGGAGCTGGTTTACCTCAGCTTGATAGCTTTGATATTGACCCAGTTTAATTTCCTTTGCTGGAGGGAGGGCCACCTCTTCCAACAAGTGAGTTCGTCGGCGGTTCATGGTGACAACAAATTGTTCACATTCTTTTCGGTCTTCTTCACACAAAGTGGGAATATCAACCGCTAAAAGGGTAAGTAGCTGGAGCATATGGTTTTGGACCATATCCTTTATAGCGCCAGTTTCCTGGTAAAAAGTCCCCCTTTCTCCCACTCCCTCTTTTTCACTTACCACGAAATGTACCTGCTGGACAAATTCCCCCGAGAGCAATCTTTCCAAAAAGAGGTTTTCCGCTTTGAGAATGATTAAATTGAGGACGGTTTCTTTCCCTAAATAATGGTCAACGTAGTAAATTTCTTCTTCGGAAAAAACGGTTTTTAAGGTAGACTCTAACTGAGCAAAACTTTCTTCATCCCGGCCAAATGGTTTTTCAAGAGCGATTTTTTGGGATCGAGGGGCCACTGCAGAGAGAACATGCTCTTTTAGCGAAAGGACCACCTTTTGGTAAAGAGAGGGCAGGGTGGAAAGGTAAAAAATAATCTCCTGGGGAAGAGGAGGGAGGAGGCGGTTTAACTCTCGATAAGTTTGGGCGTCTTCCAGGCTCCCACTTAAGTAGTGAAAGCTCTTGGCCAACTTTAAAAGAGAGCTATCCTTGGCTGTGGGTAAGTGCTGTTTTAGATTTTGGAAAACAAAGTTTTGGTATTCGGTTTGAGTGGAGAACCGTCTGCCGATTGCTATCAGCACTGCTTTTTCTAACCGGCCTTCTTTTTGCAAAAAATAAAGGGCTGGCAGGATTTTTTGAGTAAAAAGATGGCCGGTGCCGCCGAAGAAAACTAATACCTGTTTTGGTTCACCATGTAAGAAGTAGGGCTCGGGCAGGGCTACCGTCACCTCCTTCGATTTTGAGCGGGAAAGCGAAAAAGAGGTACATACCGGGCAGAACGTGTGTCAGGTATAGTCCTTCCACAATTACTATTCCGCTTGCAAGCAGCGTGCGGTGGCTGGGATGGTCGGGTTGGTTGCGCTCGATTCCTATCGAGTCCATTCCCAGACCCCGGATTTCCTTTTCTTTGAGAAATTGTGCTCCCGATTCGGTTAGATAGACAAAATCCTCCCGTGATAAGTTGGTCAGGGAATTATCGGTTTTGAGGATTAAGTAATGGTCTTTTAAAATAAAGGAAGAAAATGGCAAAAGAGCATCCCGATCAATAGCCGGTCGACCTAAAATTTCTATTACTACTGCCGGACCCCAAAATCGGTCAAGTGGTATCTGGTCAATAGTTTTCCCCTGGTCAATCATATGGCGGGGAGCATCGATATGGGTGCCGGTATGAGAAGGGAAGATGAAGCGGCTTTCGTTGGCTCCCTCTTCTAAGGAACGGGTTTTTTCGATCACCGGTTTCATCTCTTTTTTCCCTTTGTAGGTGGGCATCTGGGGGGAAACAGTTAAAGAAATATCTAAAAGGCGCATAAAACTCTCCCTTTCTATTTTTTCCTATTATAATACGAAGAGAGACAGGAAAAAAGGTACTTAATGAGAGATTTGCCAAGATAAGGGCTCTGCTAAACTGGGAAAGTTGGTGAAAAAAGTGGCCTGTTATCTTCTTTTAATTAGAATGGATGAGCTGTCCACCTTGGTGGTGGGTAAATTAGGCCGTTTCCAGTTTAACTCAGGTTACTACCTTTATGTAGGCAAGGCCAGAAGAAATTTGAGAGCGAGAATAACACGCCATCTTAATCCTAAAAAGAAACTGCACTGGCATGTGGACTATCTTTTGACCAAGGCCCGGGTGGAGAAGTTTTTGTTGTTTGAGGGAGATGAAGAGTGCCGGCTTGCTTATTCTTTGGGAATGGTTCCGGGAGTGTCCCTTTTTATCCCAGGGTTTGGTGCCTCCGACTGCAATTGCCCGGGGCATCTTTTTTATATTGAGGAGAAAAAAGAAGACTTTTGGCAAACCTTGCCTGCCCAGCTTTTGGACGCGGGTTTTACCAGGGCAGTTTTAGACTTCGGGGGTGAGGAGGGGAAAAATTGATCGCCGGCGGTGAGGAAGCTCAGTCTAAATTTTCTTTCATCCACTGAGCATTTCTTACGGCGTAATCCCGGAAGCAATTGTTGAACATCAGAAAAGCCCGCGTAAGAGAGCCAGTTTTCTTTTTTACCACCTCTTTCCAGGCTTTGAGTTCTTCTTCTGAGTAGAGATAACCAAATTTTTCCCAAACTGAAGCCTTTTTTTTCTGCCAGGCGGATTTATTTCTTCCGTGGAAACGGACCACCAGGTCAGAGGTGGTAGCTTCTACCACCGGTGGGACCGTCCAGGGAAGTGATGGTTCATCCACTGAAACATAAGAAAGTTGATGTTTTCTTAAAAAGGAAAAGGTGTCCTCTATTTCTTTTTCTTCTAACCAGCTTCGATGACGGAATTCTATGGCAAGAGTACTCGCGGGGGGTAAGTTTACCCGAAGCCAGGCCAGGTAAGCTAACACCTTTTGGCTTTTTCTGATCCAGGGTGGAAATTGAAAAAGGATGTAACCTAACTTTTCTTCCTGTTGTAAGGGGAAAAGAGCGGATAAGAAAGCCTGCAGAGCCAGTTTAAGATAAGGAAGTGGCACTTCAGGTAAGGTGAAAGAGTCTTTATTTTTCAAATTTTCCGGGAGTTCGGTTTCTAAAAATACCGGGATAGCTTTTCTGGGGGTGCGGTGGTAAGTAAAAAGGGAAAAAGATTTGAAGTTAAAGCAGAAGGTAGTGGGGGTTCGCTCAGCCCAGAGAAGCGAGTTTCTTTCTGCTGGAAAGGAATAAAAAGAAGAATCCACCTCCACGGTGTTGAAGTTTTGGGCGTAGAACCAGAGTCGGCTGGCGGCATCTTTAGCCGTAGGAGGATAAAAGTTACCCTCCTCAATTAAGGTTTTATCGGTCCAGGAACAAGTACCAATATAATAATCAACCATAATTTCAGCCGATTTTCCTTTTAAATTCGGTTGGTATTTATATTACTTCGAGCAGAGTTCGGCACTCATTAACCGAGCGGGCAGTTTCCGCCTGCGCAACCTTCCTCACTTTCTTCCTCTTCCTGCTGACAGGGGTCACAAGTTTCTTCCTCTACACATTCTTGACAGGCATCGTACCATTGTTCACAAAAATCAAAGCATTGACCCAGACAAGTTTCTCCGCTGGACGAGGTGACCGGTCCCTCTTCACAGTTGCAAACGGTGCACTCTGGACACCATTGTTTACAAAAATCCAGACATTCGCCGAGACAGGTACCAGTATCGATTGAAGGTGTGGAAGGGGTAGTGGAATCTTCTTCAGAGAGGTCGTCAGAATCTGCAACCGTAGGTGAACATCCGGCAAAGGTAATTAACACTAAACAAAAGCCCAGAATTAAAACTGACTTTAAGAATCTCACACATCTCACCTTCCTTTTTAATATTAGCTCTAAAATTGGCTTTCGACAGTCCTTAATGTTTTTTCATGATATCATGTAGGGTAACAATTTACAACA
Source organism: Candidatus Atribacteria bacterium (assembly GCA_030156825.1). Lineage (GTDB taxonomy): Bacteria > Atribacterota > Atribacteria > Atribacterales > JASGLU01 > JASGLU01. The sequence continues at coordinate 25,544 of JASGLU010000024.1, forward strand.
GACGGCCTGCGGCGCCAAAAGCGAATACAAAAAAACTAAACACAAGAGAAAAGAACAAATACCTACTGAGGAAGTTTATTTCAGTTTTTAGAATTTCCTCTCCCTCCGAGGGAGAGGATTAAGGTGAGGGTGTCTTTTTAAACTGTGACCGGGATGATTGGTTTCTTTTCTTCCCAGGCGTTTTATCATAGCTCTTGCCTGGGCGAGGCGATATTCTCCTTCTTCGAAGGAAGACTTTCCCGGATATATATTGTAGGAGGTCTGGTATTTGATGGGGGTAAAGTCAGGCATGATAACATTTGCCCCACAGCGAAGGGCCGTCTCTCTTCCTTTCGCCGATAAAACCCCGAGCGCAGTAGTTGCCGGGAGATGACTGTTTTTGGTCAAAATTCGGGTGAGGGCTAAAACTTTCAGGGTGAGAATTAGCTGTTGGTAGGAGTCCGGCTGATGTTTACCCAAGGGTGTTTTGGGATGGGGGATGAAAGGGCCGATACCAATCATATCAAAGTTCCACTCTTGGAATTTTTTGATATCTAAAGCTAAAGCTTTGGCTTTTTGCCCAGGAAGTCCCACCATGTTCCCGCTCCCGGTTTGAAAACCAATTTCTTGCAAAATTTTCTGGCAAGCCAGTCTAAAATCATAATTATCATCAGAATGAATTTGGTCAAACAAATTGCGGTCGAAAGTTTCTTGTTTTAAAAGAAAACGATCAGCCCCGGCCTGGTATAAAGAAAGATAATCTTCCCTGTCTCTTTCTCCAATGCTTAAAGTGACCGCAGCTCCGATTTTTTTTACCTGAAACACTATCTCGGCTAATAAATCTGTCGGATAAGCTAAATCTTCTCCTGATTGAAGAACCACCGTTGGTATCCCAAGGTCCACTATTTTTTGGGCTACTTCTATGATTTCTGCTGGTTTCATCCGGTAACGGGGAAGGGTGGAATTATCCCTCCTTAGGCCACAGTACAGGCAATTTTTCCGGCAATAGTTGGAAAATTCGATAATCCCCCGGAGGTGAATTTCCTCCCCCACATATTTTTCCCGTTTTCGGTCGGCCAGGGAAAAAAGTTTTTGATCCAATTCCGGGCAAGGGGTGGCTATTATTGCCACTATCTCCGCCCAGGAGAGATTTTCTTCCTGGTCTAACTTTTGTAATAAAGACTCATATTTTTCTGGGGTCAAGTGTTCTTGCTCCATTCTGGGAAAAATTTGAATTAATCGGACTCGGTTTTAATTAACCCCCAAGTCAGGAGCTTTATTTCCGACAAGATTTTTTTCATTTTACTGAATTTAAATTAAAGGTTACAACATTACAATATTGCATTTTAACAAATTTAAGATTATAATTGAAACACTATGAGAGTCAGTAGAAACTCAGCCATTCCTCTCTATTATCAAATTGAGAGAGACCTGTTGGAACTCATCGAAAAGGGAAACTGGAAGGCGGGAGAGATGGTGCCTACCGAAAAAGAACTACAAGAAACCTATCAGGTAAGCCGGACTACCGTCAGACAGGCTCTGAACTCTTTAGTCCAAAAAGGACTACTTATTAGAATTCCCGGCAGGGGTACCTTTGTTGCTAAGAATAAAATAAGCCATAATATAGGCACGATAACCAGCTTTACCGAAGAAATGCTGGCTCGGGGAATTAAACCTGGCACCAAAATTCTCCAGTTTGAAAGGATAGTTCCTCCTAAGTTAGTAGCGAATGATTTGGAGATTTCGGAGGACAACAGAGTGATTCTCCTAAAAAGACTGCGTTTTGCCGATGGTGAACCGGTGGCAATTAATGAAACTTACCTGCCGGAGGATTTAATACCTGGCTTTAGCGAGGATGAAATTGGTGATGGGTCTTTATACCGTTTTTTAGAAGATAAATATGGTTTAATTTTTAGAGAAACCCGTGAAACGGTGGACGCTATCCTTATCACCGAAGAAGAGTCGGACTTACTCCAGGTTCCCGAGGGCTCTCCTGGTCTTTTGGTGGGAAGGATTTCCTATATCCAGACTGGCCGAGCGATTGAGCGGGCTTACACTATTTACCGGGGGGATAAATTTACTTATCATGCCAGGTTGGTTGGCCGGGATCAAGGAATTGGTATAGAAAGTAGTTCTATTAATTAACTTAGGTAGAATTTAGGTAAAAAATAAAAACAGGAGGCAAAAATTCTAAATGTGGCGGATTCTTTATTACTTTTTACTGGCTTTTTTGGTAATAGTAGTTGTTTTCCCTATGTATTGGACTTTCACTCTTTCGTTAAAGACGCATGCCGATATTGTTTCACCAGTACCAAAGTTCGTCTTCGAGCCTACTTTAATGAATTATCGAGGTCTTTTTACTGGAGAGACCGGAACTACCTCTTTGCCCGCTTCGAAACCTGATTTTCCCCGTTACTTTTTGAACAGCTTTATCATAAGTGGCATGAGTACTCTTTTGGCTATTGTCATAGGGGTTCCAGCAGCTTACGTTTTGGTACGAGCTAAATTTAAAAAAGAATCTACTCGGGAAAGCATAGCTTTTACCTTGTTGAGCTTTTGGTTCGGTCCAGAAATTGCCATTGCCCTACCTCTTTATCGAATTTATCAGTCTGTAGGGCTTCTTGATAATTACTTGGGTCTAATTTTGGTTTACCAGCTTATTGGAATTCCATTTGTGGTTTGGATGAGCAGAAGTTATTTTATGGATATTCCAATATCAGTTGAAGAAGCAGCTTTGGTTGATGGGGCCAGTCCTTGGCAGACCTTTAGAAGGGTCACCTTGCCTCTGGCTAAGGGGGGCTTGGCGGCTACAGCACTGCTGGCTTTTATTTTCTGCTGGAATAACTTTGTTTTTGCTCTGGTAGTGGGTGGCCAAAGTACTATGCCGGTAACGACTGGTTCTTTAGGGTTTATTAGGTATGAGGCTGTTCTTTGGGGGCAAATGGCAGCGGCTATCGTTGTTTCTGCTATTCCGGAGATTGTTCTGGCTTTGTTGGTGCAAAAACATCTTGTTCGTGGCCTGACTTTTGGTTCGGTAAAAAATTAAAAGGAGAGATAGGATGAGCAAACTTTTTCTTCTACCGGCTATATTAGTTCCTATCTTGGTGGGAGTGATTCCCTTTTTCTTGGGAGTAGGACTTTCCTTCACCGATTGGAGTATGGTGACTCCTGATGTGAGTTTTGTAGGTCTGGAAAATTATTTCTTTATTTT
>JASGLU010000025.1 GCA_030156825.1 Candidatus Atribacteria bacterium
ATGCTGCTTTGCAGCACCAGATAACAATGAAAACAGAATTCAATATAATAAATCTTAGAGAAACAATAGTGGTCTATCCTTTCAGCTTTTCGTTTTTTAAGTCTTTGCCTTTTATTTTTAGTCTTTGCCTTTCGGGGGGTTTAAGGGGGGCAGCGCTCCCATTACTGAGGAAAGCGTCTTTCTTTCCTCAGTATTTTTTCCTTATTGTCCCTTATAGAATAGGTAATTATAAAAATTTCCTTGAAAAAATCGGCCAGATTCATTAACATACTCTCAAGATTAAGACCAGAAGGGAGAAAAATATGCCCTATCGAGTTACTCTAATTCCAGGAGATGGTACTGGACCAGAGATTACTGAAGTAACCAGAAAAGTAATCGAGGCCACCGGTGTTCCCATTCAGTGGGAAGTGCAAGAAGCTGGAGCTGACGTAATGGAAAAATATGGAACCCCGCTTCCGCCCCAGGTAGTAGAATCTATTAAGGAAACCAAAGTCGCCCTTAAGGGACCAATTACCACCCCGGTGGGAGGTGGATTTCGCAGTGTAAATGTAGCCTTAAGAAAAGAACTCGATTTATACGCCTGTGTTCGCCCTTGCAAAAGTTATCCCGGAGTGCGCTCTCGGTACCAAAACATTGATTTGGTGGTCATCAGAGAAAACACCGAAGATCTGTACGCCGGGGTAGAATTTGAGCAAGGCCAACCATCAACCCTTCGCCTTATCCAAGAGGTAGAAGAGTTAGGGGGAGGAAAAATAAGAAGAGACTCCGGAATCAGTTTGAAACCAATCTCCATTTTTGGTTCTAAAAGAATTGTGCAGTTTGCTTTCCAATACGCCCAAAAAAATGGCAGAAACAAAGTAACCGCTGTTCACAAAGCTAACATAATGAAGTATTCAGACGGTCTTTTCCTCCGGGTGGCACGGGAAGTCAGTCAAACCTATCCTCAAATCGAATTTGAAGACCGAATTGTGGATAACATGTGTATGCAATTAGTGCAAAAACCAGAGCTATACGATGTTTTGGTGTTGCCCAATCTCTACGGAGATATTATATCCGATCTGGGAGCAGGGTTAATTGGCGGCTTAGGAGTAGCCCCGGGAGCTAATATCGGAGACCAATGTGCGGTGTTTGAGCCTACCCACGGAAGTGCGCCTAAATATCGAGGCCTCAACCGGGTAAATCCGATGGCCATGATCTTGTCCGGTATGATGATGCTTCGTCATTTAGGAGAAGAAGAAAGGGCTAATCGTCTGGAAAAAGCTATAGCCGCAGTTATAGCCGAAGGAGAAAAAGTTACCTACGATATGAAACCAACACCCGATGACCCTACCGCTTGTACTACCCAAGAAGTAGGAGAGGCAATCATCGAAAAATTAAATAACCTGTGAGGTGAGCCGATTGAAAGTGCTGCTGGTAAACCCGCCTTCTCCTGGCATCTACAATATAATTGGTCTCAAGCTTCCGCCTTTGGGGCTGGGATACCTTGCCAGTATGCTTCGAGAAAGTGGCCACCAGGTAAAACTGGTTGACCTTCAAGTAGAAAAAAACAAAAAACTGGAAGAAGAAATAAAAGAAGCTGATTTAATAGGAATAACCTCTGAAACCAACAAAATCTTCCAGGCCCTGGAAGTAGCTAAAATAGCTAAAGACCAGAATAAAATTGTAGTTATGGGTGGTTATCATACCACTTTCCAAGACCAGGAAGCCTTACAAACCGGTCTGGTAGATTACGTGGTAAGAGGAGAAGGAGAATACACCTTTTCTCAGTTGGTAAATCATTTAGAAAAAGATCTGCCTCTGGATGAGGTCAATGGTATTTCTTACCTCAAACAAGGACAACTCATTAGAAATACCGACGCCTTACCTCCACAAGACTTAGACGCTTTGCCTTTTCCTGCGCGAGACCTCATGCCTTTGAAAAAATACTGGATGACCCAAGTAGAAGGCGAACCGCTGGTTAATGTCATTACCAGCCGGGGGTGTCCCTTTAGCTGCTCTTTTTGCGCTTCTTCCCATTTTTCCGGTCGAAAGTGGCGTGCCCGCTCACCGGAAAACATAATCCAGGAATTAGAGCAGATTTACTTCGATCTCGGTTACCGAGGAATAGCTTTTGTAGACGACAACTTTACCCTTTCCCCTGCAAGAATAGAAAATCTATGCGACCTGATAGCAAAAAGAAAGATGAAGCTTAAATGGTGGTGTTTTTCCCGAGCAGATACCATTGTGAAAAATGAATCTATGATAAAAAAGATGGCCCAGGCCGGGCTCAGAATGGTTTACTTGGGGTTTGAAAGTGCAGAAGAAGAGGTTTTGGAAACATACCATAAAAAATTATCCACTGAAATTTCTAAAAAAGCAGTAAAAATCCTGAAAAAATACGGTGTCAAAACTTGGGGTTCCTTCATCCTCGGGAGCGTCAGAGAAACCAAAGAAAGTATCCAAAAAACTATAGAATTCGCTAAAAATATTGCTCCTGACCTGGTGCAATTCTCCATTTTGACCCCTTTTCCTGGAACCGAAACTTTCGCTCAGTTTTCCCAGGAAAAACGGATTTATACCTTTGACTGGAGAAAGTTTGACGGAGCTCACCCGGTAGTGGCGGTCGATTATTTAAAGCCAAAGGAGTTAACAAAACTACTCAACCAGGCCTACTTCGAGTTTTACAAACAATGGAGATATCTTCCCCAGGCTTTTGATTTATTAAAAAAATTAATCTTAGTTAATGTTCCTCTTTTTTCTACTATCAAAGAAAACCAGTATTGGAAGGAGCGATTACGCCGTGAAAATTGTTAGATTCCTCCATCCCAAACAGGGAGTTCCCAGCTGGGGGTATCTCAAAGAGAAAAACACTGTTTTGGAAATTAATTCCCCTTTTTCTTCCCAGATAGAAGAAAAAGGGGGTACCTTTTCTTTGCCCGACTTAAAGCTGCTCTCCCCAACTGCACCCAGCAAGGTAGTGGCTGTGGGGTTAAACTACCGTGACCATGTAGCTGAATTCCAACACCAGATACCGGAAAATCCCATTATTTTCCTCAAACCCTCTACCGCCGTAATTGGCCCCGACGAACCTATTCTTCTTCCTCCGTCATCTCAAAAGGTAGATTATGAGGGGGAGTTAGCAGTAGTTATAAAAAAGCCGGCTAAAAATGTTTCTACCAGTCAAGCTGACTCCTACATTCTTGGTTACACCTGCCTGAACGATGTAACCGCACGTGACTTACAAAAAAAAGACGGTCAGTGGACCAGGGCCAAGTCTTTCGACACCTTTTCCCCAATAGGCCCCTGGATAGAAACCGACCTTGAACCTGGTCAACTCGAGCTTCGTTCCCTGGTAAACGGGCAAATTAAACAGAATGCTTCTACTTCTAACCTTATATTTCCAGTAAAAGAGCTAATTGCTTTCATATCCCAGGTTATGACCTTGCTTCCAGGAGACATAATCGCCACCGGCACTCCGGCAGGAGTTGGTCCACTCAAACCAGGGGATACGGTAGAGATATCCATTCAGGGAATTGGAACCTTAAGGAATCCGGTAAAGAAGGCCTAAGCTGGTGTACCAGGTTTTGGTAGTTATGTTCCTGCTCGTGCTTTTGGGAGTAGGACTGCGCTTTTTTGGGGTATTTAACAAAGAATTCGCTACCTCACTTACCCGGTTTGTGTTTTTGGTTACTTTCCCCTGCCTTATTTTCCGCTCACTTCATGGCTCAAATTTAACCCCTGAGCTATGGGTTATCCCTCCCATAGCTTATCTGCTAATAAGTCTTTGCTTTGTGGGAAGTTTTTACCTGAGTAAGCGTTTTCTTTCTCTCTCCCCCCAAACTGCAATCTCGTTTGCCATGGGAGGGGCGCTTGGCAATACCGCTTTTATAGGCTACCCTTTTGTGATGGCCCTTTTAGGAGAAAAAGCCCTACCCCCTGCTATCTTTTTCGACCAAATGGGAAATTTTCTGTCAACCTATACTGTTGGAGTGGCTTTCTGTCTTTATATTAGAAGCAACAAGTTTTCATTTTTCAACTGGAAAGAAATCCTCAAACTCCCACCTTTTATCGCCTTTTTAATCGCTCTTTTTACCAATCAGCTACCCTTGCCCTCTTTCCTGGAAGAAATCATCAATCTTCTGGCCGATGCCACTGTTCCCTTAACCATGGTGGCCATTGGTATTTCTCTTTCGGCTTCCCATTTATCAGCTTACCTCAAACCTCTACTTACAGCCACGGTCATCAAACTACTAATCCTTCCTCTTTCTTTCTGGTTGGTAGTCCAACTTCTACCGCTGGCACCTCTTTACCAAAAAGTAATTGTTTTACAAGGGGCCACCCCTACTCTCATGACCTCTTACACCCTGGCCTCTGTTTACCAAATGGACACCGATTTTTCTTCCAGCGTTATTTTTGTTACTACTTTAGTCTCCTTTCTCACTCTCCCCCTCTGGAACGTGATTCTCACTTACCTCTAACCTAATCCGAAGAGGGCCAGAGGTAAAAACATCTTCCTCTGCCCGGGCCACTATTTTTACCCGCCCGGTCATTGTTTTTAGCTCCTCGGTAATAGCAGTAAGATTAGTAGCAGAAATTACCCCAATTCTCCCCTCCTGGGGTAACACTCCTTTTTGCACCCCCAAGGCGTTCAATTCTCGCAAAAGCCCCCCCAGAATTAAGTCAACCCCCTGGGGAGAATCAATTTCTACCTCTTTGGTATATACTTCCTCCCCTTGGGAAAAAATTTTCCGATTAGAGTCCACTAAAAACTGGCCGATAACCGGTTCCCCTTCCAGAGTGTTTACCGAGGCTACCAATCGAATAACCACTTCTTGCGAAGAATTTTCCAACAATTCTACCGCCTGGTTAAAATTATCTTCCAGAATCAAAATAACCCGACCACTACTCCGATCAGTCCCTGCTCCCCTGGCTTGGGCAATTTCTTCTGCTCTTATCACAATCCACCAGAGATAGGCTTCGGCCTCTTCAGCGGTCATCTCTCCTGGGGCTACCACCCGCAGAATCTCTTCTTCATCCTGAAAAACAATTTTTCCCTGACGAACAGCTAAAATACTGGCCCGCAATCGGTTAAGTTCCAATTGAAGAGACTCAACTTCTTGTCGCAGGTTCTCTCTCTGACTTTGCAGCGACTGAACGTTCTCCTGTAGCATTTTAATCTGCTCTTCCAAGCTAATACGAGAGGCCTGAAGTGCCCTCTCCCTTTCCTCCAAAGCAGCAATCTGCTCCTGGTAACCTGCAAGTTCTTTACTCATAACCGCCAACTCATAGTTTTTGGTCGCAACCTCCTGGTTCAATCCTTCCAGCTCTTCCCTGAGTTCCCTCATGCCAAACAGGGCGGTTCTAACATCTTCAGAGGCCAAACTCAGGAACCCCAGAGTTATCGCCGAAATTAACACTCCAGTAAGAATACTTACCAAAATAGCGGTATATCGGGGTCTTAATCGAAAAAGAGAGAGTTTTCTCTTACCAATCCGTCTGCCAAAAACATCCCCGATATAGGCAATCACACCGCTAAGCAGTAGAATTGAGAATATTAACAAAAAACTGGAAAAATCCATTTTATGAGCTCCTCTCCCGATAAACTAAAATAAACACTCCCACAGCTAATCCCACCAGATTACTCAACCAAGCCCCTACCACCGGAGAAAAAGCTCCTCCTTCGGCCAAAGTCCCCGCTAAAGAAAGAAGAACATAATAACCAAAAACGATTAAAACACTCACCCCAAAACCCAGAGCCCGACCAGAACGGGGAGAAGAAATCCCCAGAGGAACCCCAATAAAAGCGAACACTACACAGGCAAAAGGGATGGCGGTTTTATGCCACAGCATTACCTCCAGCTTTGCCGTCTGCTGACCTCGTCTTTTTTCCCGGTTAATGTAGGTTCGCAACTGGTTAAAACTCATCTCCTCCGGTTTGGTTTGGGCTGCCAGGGACTCCTCAAAACTTTGGCCAGCGTTTATCTCCTCGGTGGCAAAAGTTACCACCCCTTTAACTTCTCCCCCTTCACCAATTTGGTAAGCCACCCCATTTTGAAATATCCACTCTTCTTCTTGATAGTAAGCTTGTTCGGCATTGATAATTCTCTTTAGACCGGTAGCGTCATATTCTTGAACTACTACCTGGTGAAGGAGAGCCTTATCTGGATCTATTCTTTTAACATAAAAAATGCGCTCATACCCCTCGGGGGTGGTATCCTTGAAAAAAGTGTTCTCTGAAAACATAGTCAAAGAGGTTGCCTTCCCTAAAAGTTTTTCCAGCTGCTCAGAAGAGGCTGGAATCAGGGTTTCCTGGATAACAATCGTTGCCCCACACACCCAAATGGAGAAAAGAATAAAAGGGAGAAGGATTCTGGTATAACTGACTCCGCTGGCTCGAAGTGCTATGATTTCGCTGGCCTGGGCCAGTTGGCTGATGGTCAAAATAGTAGCCAAAAGAGTGGCTATGGGCAAAACGTAAATCAAAAAAGAAGGTAGACTCCAAAAAAACACCCGGATAGCCTCTGCCAAAGAAATTCTTGCCTGAAGCCAGAGCCGGGCCAAATCAAACAGCAAATCGGCTGCACTCCAGATGGCTACAAACAGAACAACTCCAAAAAGAAAATGAGCCGTACATTGTTTTAATAAATAGCGATCGACTACTTTCATATTATAAACTGAACCGATCTCCCAGATAATACTTTCGGCTCAAATCAGACTGAATAATTTGCTCAGGGGTGCCCGATTCCAGCACTTTTCCTTCAAATATTATATACGTCCGATCAGTAATAGCCAGAGTTTCCCGAACGGCGTGGTCGGTAATTAAAATTCCAATATCCTTACTGGCCAAATAGCGGATAATCCCTTGAATATCCTCTACTGCCATGGGGTCAATTCCAGTAAAAGGCTCATCAAGTAGGATAAAAGAGGGCTCAGAGGCCAGCGCCCGGGCAATTTCCAGCCTTCTTCTCTCTCCTCCAGAAAGAAAGCTAGCAGAAGAATTGGCTAAACGGGCTATACCAAATTCCTCCAGCAGTTGCTCCCTTCTTTTTAATATTTCTCTCCGAGGCAGGGATTGCATCTCCAACACCAAATCGATGTTTTCCCAAACTTTTAGTTTCCGAAAAATAGAGGGTTCCTGAGGTAAATAACCAATACCCATCCGTGCCCGTTGGTACATAGGAACACCGTTAAGTTCTCGAGAGTCCAAAAATACCTTGCCCTGGTTAGGCTGCACTAACCCCACCAACAGGTAGAAAGTGGTGGTCTTCCCCGCGCCATTGGGACCTAAAAGGCCAACTATCTCTCCTCGTTCAACTTCTACCGAGACTTTATTTACCACTTCTTTTTGGTTATATCTTTTGGTTAAACTTTCCCCCCGCAGCGTCTTCCATGGCCTGGCTGCTCCAAGACGTTTTTTTCTCTCTTCTACTTCCGGATAAGGCAAAACTTTTTGTTCGCTCAATTTAAGCCCCCATCTCATTTTATTGGGGTAAGGGTAAGTTAATTTCTACTTCTCCTTCCACTCTTACTTTTTTCCCATCAAGGGACATAACCATCTTCTCCCCCTGAAGCACTCCTCCTTCTTTCTCTACCTCAACTTTTTCTAAAAGTTCAAGATAGTCATTACCCTCCTGGTAAATTGCCCGGTTGGCCTTCCCCTTCCAGCCTTCACTGGTTAGGTTAATCTGGCTGGCCCTCCATACCTGCTCTTCCCAGAAGTATACTATCTCCTTTCCCCCAAGTTCAACTTCCTGAATCACTAAAAAAGGAGCTTTCTCCAGTCTAATCTGAGAAGCAGAAAAATCCAAGAGTACCTCGTCAGCGGCAAAAAAAATGTCTGTCTTACCCCCTTCAGTCTTTTGCAACCAGGCCCGATTTTCCTGACTAACATAGTGAACCGAAGTCGCTCTCACCGAATAATCATCCCACAGGATCCGAATCTCTCCCTCGCTCCAGGCCTCTCCTTTTTGCGAGTCTATTTCCAAAAAAGGACAGATAATCTTCACTCTGTCCCACTCAATTACCGATTCCCCCTCTGCCCGGATTTTACCGGTTTCCTCGTCATATTCTGCCAAAGAGGTACGGATAACCACCGTCTCCGGCTCTTCTTCTGCCAGCAGGACAGCCGACTCTGCCAGCAAAAATAATATCACCACCGCCAACCAGCATAGCTTCTTCCCCATCTCAACTAAAATCGCAAATCCACCTCCACTTCTTCCTCAAAAAAAAGCTTTTTAGCCGACATATCATAAATCAATCTTCGACAAGATACCTTTATTTTACCATTATCAAATTTTGCTTGATTGATTATAAATTGGTCTTCTTCCCCTTCCCAAGTTAAGCTTTCCCCTATCAAAATCTCACCTTGAAAAGAAGAAAGTTCCAACTCCTCCAAATTTAAGTTTCCTTGTTTTAAGTCTATCCACCCCCTACCAGCTTCTACCTGATAAACAGGTTGCTCTTTCAGAGAAAAAAACAAACCGTCGACACCAAAAAGAGTTATTTTTTCCCTTTCTTGTTTGATGCTATCGGCCCTGAGTTCCCATTTTTTCCCTTCTAACTCCACCCGGGTTACCATGGCTTTTTCCAAAAGAACTTCAGAAGTGGCAGGAAGAGGAGCAGTTCCCCCTTCTCCTTCCACCGCTTCGGGCGGGAGGGGAGAAGGGGGAGTAATCCAGAAAAAACCAACTATCACTAAAAAGAGAATTAAGGAGCTGACCCACCACAGGCCGCTTTTCCAATCAACTGGAGGAACCATCTACCACCTGGTAATAAACTCGACGGCAGGAGTTTGCTACCATTTCCTGACAAATTTGAAGAGCCTGCTCGCGGTTGTCGGTTAAAACGAGGTAAACCGCTTCCGGGTCAAGCTCTGAAAACGGAGGAAGGCTGGCATCGGTCTGAGCTAAGTACTTTGTCTGGGTTTGCTCGGAATAGGGATTTTGTGGATTTTGCCTAAGGTCCAATACGGTAAGCCCAGGAGTTACTTGGAATAAATTTTTGACTTCAATCTCTTTTAGCTCTCGACACCAAAGAATTTGATTCAATTTTCGCCGGAAGACCTCTTCGCTTTGCGCACCAATTATCACATCGCTTACATTCCCTAAGGGGTCGATGAAAAAGGTGGTAGGCACTCCCAATATTTGATATTTCATCGCTGTCTCACCAGCTTGATCTAAAAGAACAGGGTAGCTCAATGTCACCCCTGACTTTTCCAAGTCGGAAAGCATTTTTTCTACCGCTGCTTGCCCATCTCGAATGTTGATCGCCAAAATCTGCAGGGAGGCTTTATCTTTATACTCCCGATATAACTTTTCTAACAGAGATAATTCCGTAACACAAAAGGGACAGTTAACCGTGAAAAAAACGGCAACTACTGGTTTACCTCTAAAATCACTCAAAGAAAGTTCTTCTCCCTCCAGGCTAAACAGACTAAAATCAGTTGCCTTTCCCATCTGAGCCTCACTGGAAGGGGAAAAAATATACACTACCAACACAAAAAGAGCTGCCACCAAAGTCAGATAAGTTACATTTCTCTTTGACAAAGCCACTACCCCTTTCAAAAATTTTTTCTATAAAAACCAAAGATAAAAGAGGTTATTCCTTAGAGGCTTCAGAAGAGGCAAGGGCTTTTTTCAGAACATTAATCATTTCCTGCGAGGTAAAAAGGGAAGATTGGTTACCTTGAACAATAGATTGATAAAGTTCTTCCCGATATATCGGGACATCAGCCGGGGCAGTAATACCAAGTTTAACTTTTCCTCTCTCCACTCCCAGCACCATAATCTGTACTTTGTCGCCAATTCTAAGGCTTTCATCAATTTTCCGACTGATAACCAACATGGGTGCACTCAGGTCGTTGTTTTCTCGAGAGTTAGAGGCTGACGTAAACTATAGCCGCTACCCTCTAAAATTACTTGTTTACCAATCTTTAAAGCACAGTTAATAACCACCGGGGCCAGCAAGTTAACTCCAATCTCTGTGGGCGACATAATATTCATCATCGCCAAAATTACTACTTCCTCCGGTTGGGTTATCGCTAAAAGTTCACACTCAGCAGTAGGGAGCTCTATTTCGTAGTCAGGAAAATAAACAAAGGGGTCACATACGGCAAAAACCACTTCTTTTCTTTCCACGCTCTGCAACCAAAAAAAGCTTCTTTCCTCAAGCAGAACAAACCGTCGACAAGTCTCAAATCCAGGTAAACCCCAGGGAAAAAGCAAAATTCGCTCTTCCTCTACTTCTAACTGACCAAAATATTCAGTATCAATCTGCAAAGCTACCCTCCCCTTAACGAAGAAAGTCAAGCAAAGTAGGCTGAATTATCTGAGCCGCCGCCGCCAAAGCCATCTGATATACGTTTTGCTGCTCTTTGAGCTCCATAACCACCTGCGCCACGTCAATATCTTCGCTCAGGGATAAAAGCTCCTTCATGTTAGTCGAAAAGTCACCAAACCGGTTAAGTGCATTTTCCAATCGGAGGGTACGAGCTCCCACCTGAGATCGAACCTGAAGCAGTTTTTCCAAACCCTGGTCCAAATCGGCCAAGGACTGAGTGGAAATTTGCCCTGGTTGATCGGCTCGGAGGTAACCAACCAACTCCTGAACCGTCTTCAGTATTCCCTCAGCCGGGCGAGAGTGCAAGATTGTACCCGTTGTATCAATCACTCCCCAGCTCTCAAGCGGAGTACCGAACAGAGAAAGAGGGTCTTCCGTCCGGGAGCGGAGAATTAAGCGGGAACCGTCGGTGGTAGCATAAGCTTGGTCCTTCAGGTCTGGATGATTATTAATAGCATTTACCAGATCCTGAAGGTTAGATATAGAGGCATCAATTGAGATGTTTTCCCCATTGATAGTAAAACTCTGGCCCGAATAAGTGGAAAAATCTACTGCCGACATATCTTCAGAAGAAGCCTCAGCTCCCCGGAAGAAAAACTCATCCCCCGGAAAGCCAATCGCCATCGTGGTTTTGCTCTCTATCTCTCGGATAATCGGCTGATTATTGCCCCAATACTTTATCTTTTCCCCTTCTAAGGAAAAAGGAGAACGTTTTACCTCGGTCCCGGAAAAAAGAAACTTATCCCCGTAGGCGGTATTCGCTACCCCTATCAGCTCCCCTAAATACTGTTCGACTTCAACTGCTATTATTTCCCGGTCCGAAGCAGTCAGAGACCCATTGGCCCCCTCTACAGCCAAAGTTCGAATTTTTTGCAGGGTCAAGGTGGCATTATCCAAAGTGGTATCTACCAAATTTAGCCAACTGACGGCATCCTCTACGTTGGACTGATATTGTTCCAACTTACCAATAGAAGTTTTAAGGTCTAAAATATGGTTAATGCGCACCGGGTCGTCTGAAGGACGTCTCACTGCTTTCCCGGAAGAAAGCATATCCTGAATTTCAACTGTGCGAGAGATAACCGAGTTGAGGTTGTTCATAACTCGATCGGATAAAATTTTTTGGGTAACTCTCATCTGTCATCACCTACTTCAGTTGATTTACTATAGTATCCAGCATTTCATCAATTACCCGGGTGAGAGAAGCAGCCGCGTTAAAAGCATGCTGAAACTTGATGAGATTAGTCATTTCTTCATCTAATGATACCCCCGAGACCGATTCCTTACGCACATCCAGCTGCTCCAGTAACAACTGTTGGTTACTGTAAATTCGCTGAGCTTCATCCCGACTGGCTCCCAGCTGGGCTATTACCCCCCGGTAGTAATCATCGGGGGTAGCAATCCCACCCACTAAAGCCGTATCCCGTAAACGAGCAATTTCAAGGGCTATTTCCCCATCACCCGGCGCTCCGGTAGAAGAAGCAGCAATTTTCTGGTAATCAGAAAGGATAGCCGAGTTTACTGCCATATCAGCCGCACCCGTTCCATCAAAAAAAACTCCGCCAAGCACAGGTGGTTCCTCCAAGGTATAACCCTGGCTGTGGACAGCGTTCACTCCGCCTATAATTCCTTGCGCCAGAGAATCCAGATGGGTTTGGTATTCAGGCAGTACACTATCTCTAAAATCAAATAAAGCCCTGAGTTCTCCTTCCTGGTAAGACATATCAAGCTCTTGTCCGTTTGAGGCAAAATACACCCGGTAAAAATCAGAGCCCACGTCCGTATTAACTTCCAACAGATTAAATCCCTGTTGGTCCACCATGACTCTCCCCTGCAAAAACAGGGTATAGGTTCCGTTCTGATTTTCTTCCACCTGAAACTTCAAAACCTGGGAAACCTCGTCCACCAACAGGTCCAGTCGATCTTGATAGTCACTTATATTACCCCCACTGGCTCCCAGTCGAGCAATCTGTCGGTTGAGGTCATAAATTTGTTTTAAACGTTCATTCACCTCTCCCACTTTGATAGCAACTTTTTCATTCAGTTGTTCCTGCTCTCTTGTAAGCTGCTGGTGGGTCTGGTTGAAAGCCTGGGCTAAAAGATCAGCGGTCTCGGCTAAAAGAGCCCGGCTGGCCTGGGTTTCCGGAGTTTTAGCCAACTCTTGCCAGGAATTCCAGAATTGGTCAAAAGCTTGAGATAAACCGCTATCCCCTGGTTCCCCCAAAATCAACTCAATCTGTTCATAACCCTGGTTGATAGTGTTCCAATAAGCTCCCGTGCGGGATTCTTGGCGGATTTGAATATCGATAAACTTATCCCGAATTCTCTGAACATTATCAACCTCCACCCCATTACCCAAATTTCTAAGCTGAGGAGGAACAAATAATCCCCCCAGGGGAGTAGTTCTTTGAGAAAAATGGGGAGTCTGTCGACTATAACCCACCGTGTTGGAATTAGCAATGTTGTGCCCGCTCACATCCATTGCCGCTTGTTGCGCTTGCATTGCACTTTTAGCTATCTCTAATCCCAAAAAGCTACTGCTCATTGGCATGGCCTCCTTGCCGAATCAAATTTTGCCATCAATTAAAATTCCGCTTTTTCCCCGAGCAAAACTACTTCCATCCTCTGTCTTCACCAACAGGGAAAAGACCGCATCAATATAATTTAGAGTATCCCGGATCAGCATCTCATTTTGAAGGTTAATTTGCTTCAATTCCTTGGTAACCCGGCTTAACTGAAGCTGAAGCTCGCGCAAGCGAGAACCAACCTCTGGGGAAGACAAAGAAATAATATATGAAATTCGCATCTCTGTTTCTGGTAGTTGAAATCTCATTTTCATCCGCTGCCAAAGATTACCGATTTGACTCTGCAAGTGATGAGACTTGGTTGCCAATTCTATTTCTTCTTCCAGCAATGGAACTAAAGCTTCCATTTTGTTTTCCAGCAAAAAATCTTTCTTTGCCTGAGCCAGAGAAAGAAGCTGCTCTTCAATCTCCAGTTCTTTCTCCAAAAATTCAACTAAAAGCTTAGTAAAATCCGCTAACTCTTGCAAAGGCTATTCTCCCTCACTCAAATAATAATCGGCAATTTCCCTCTCAACCATTTTTTCCGCTATTTGGAAACTATCCACCCGGTAGCTGCCAGCCTGTAGTTTGGCTTGGATTTCTTCTACCAGAGCTTTCCGAATTTCGGGAAGATTCCGGTACTCCTGATACAAATTTTTGATCTCTACTGCCGAAGATGAGAGGGATAACTTGTCGCCTTCTGCAGTAGAAGAGGTCTCCCTCTTTTCCCGAGTCGCTTTTGGTTTATCTACATACAACTTTAAAACATTTTCTACTTGATTACGAGAGATTTTCACTTTCTTCTCCCTTCTTTCTCTCGTTACTTAATATCGCTTAATATATAATATCGGCCAAAAAGATAAATTCTTCAGTCCTTTTCCTCTTTTTTTCTTAAAATTTTTTCTTTAAAATAAAAGTTGCCTCGCTGATACTCTCTTTCATTTACCGGTTTTACTTTATCCTGATTAGAGAGAAGTTCGGCAATTTTTTTTCGACATTCCTCACAGTAACGGCCTTCGGGAATTGGTTTCCCACATCGCTCACAGCGGAACAGAGGCTCTCCTCCTTCTTCCATATTTGCTATGCGCAAACGCCCCTCCCGCACAAACTGCAAAATAAACTTCTTTTCTACCCCTGTTTCCTGAGCAGCTTCCACTATCGAAGCCTGGGGATGGTGTAAGAAAAAATCTTTTACCCGCTGAAACTCCTCTTCTTCTTTCTCCAGACAGGAGGGACAAATATTTTTATCGATTACTTGGTTAAAAAGCCTGCCACATCTCCTACATTTAGCTAAACTCATTTTTATCCCCTAACTGTTTTAGAGTCAACCTCTTTTAGGTCAGCAAAACTAACCGGACTTACTCAGCTGTTGATAAAGAAATTGCGACAAGCCCAAACCCTGATTTTCCGCTCCTTTTTTGGTTATTTCGTCTATCCACATTTCCCGGAACCAAACTTCCTCTCGACTCAAAAAGGGAGAATCCTCTACCAAAACCGGCTGGGTTGCTTTTTTAAAAATAAAACTCAGAAAAAAAGCCTCGAATTCCTGACATGCTTGCTTAAGAGAATCGTCTTCTTTCTTCTGAATTTCTTCCCCCAGAGAAGGGGCAAAAGAAAAATCTTCTATTTTCAATATTATACCCCCTTTTGTTACTTTTGGACAACTATTACTCTATAATCAACTCTCCCTGCAAGGCTCCTGCTTTTTTCAGGGATTGGAGAATAGCCACCAGGTCTCGTGGACTTACTCCTAAGGCATTTAAGGTTTTTACTAAATCCCCTATGGTGCTTCCCCCACCAGCCTGGAAAAGCCGGGCTTCTTCCTCTACTACTTGCATTTCTTGCTCGGGAACAACCACCGTTTCCCCTCCGGGAGCAAAAGGAAGCGGTTGGGAAACCTGATACTGAGTTTGTACTGTAACCGTAAGGTTTCCATGAGAAATAGCTACTGGTAAAATTCGAACATTGCCGCCGATTACCACCGTTCCAGTGCGTTCATTAATTACCACTCGAGCAGAAACATCGGGCTCTACTGGCAACTCTCCCACCAACGCTAAAAGTTGAGATACCCGTCCCAAGTATCCCTCCGGAACCGCAAGCTCCACCCGGTTAGCATCCAAAGCTTTTGCTTTCTCTCCTCCCAGCTCCTGATTTATTGCCTGAGCAATTCTGGTAGCAGTGGTAAAATCAGGATGTTGAAGTAAGAAGGTAACCGTACCTCGTCTCTCATCAACCAAGGTAGTAGGCACTACTCGCTCCACTATAGCCCCCGATGGAATAGTTCCCACTGTCGGATGGTTCCTCTGAACCTGAGTACCTCCACCTCCCTCAACATTAAAGCCACCAATTGAAACCGGCCCCTGGGCGACGGCATAAACTTTGCCATCCACTCCTTTTAAAGGGGTGAGCAAAAGCATACCTCCCTGAAGACTCCTGGCATCCCCCAGCGAAGAAACAGTAACATCAATCTTTTCTCCCGAACGGGCAAAAGGAGGTAGCTCTCCGGTAACTATAACAGCCGCGACATTTTTGGACCTTACCTGTTGAGAGTCAACGGTAATCCCAAATTTTTCTAACATATTTGCCAGACTCTGGTTGGTAAAAAGGCTGCTCCGACTATCACCTGTTCCCGAGAGGCCAATAACCAGCCCATAGCCCAACAGTTGATTACCTCTTGCTCCTTCTACCTGAGTTATATCTTTAATGCGCACCACTTGAGAAAAAGCCAGAGGAGAAAACAAAAAAAAGATTAAGCAAAACAACAACAATTTCTTCATACTCATCCTTCCTCTCGGCTCCCTCCAGTAAAAAGATAAACCATTGGCCGCTATCAGTTTAGTTTAAAACAAAACATCCAGAACCGAACCAAACAAGCCTTCAAAAAACCCCAGCAGTCCCTTCTTTTCCTTGGGTTTTAAGGTACCATCAAATTTGATCACTGCTTCGGCTATCCGGTCGGAATATATCACATTACCCTCCATAACATCCTGCGGGGCTACTATTCCTACCAGGTGTAAAGTCTCTCGTTCCTGGTTTATGTATATTTCTTTTGCCCCCTCAATCTTCAAATTACCAGTATCAAGCACCTCAATCACTTGACAGGTAATGGTTGCGGCTGCATCTAAACCCCTTTGATTGTTTCTTGTACCAGTGCGAGAGCTAGAGCGGTCCAGGCTGGCGGGAGGGACAAAGTCAAAAACACCCAATCCCGGATCCAGACTGATATTGGTCTCTTTACCTCCCCCGGCAGAGGCCTGGTTAGAAGCCTTCATCTTTTCGCTAATAATTACCTGCACCAAATCTCCCACCCGGTTAGCTTGGCGCTCGGAATAAGGATTGGCAAACCAAGCGTCATCGCTCCAAAGAGACTCAGCCTGGGCTATGGGAACCAAAAACAAAACTAATCCTAAAACTAAAATAAATCTATCCCAGTATCTGGTGCAGTTCACTTTACCACCACCTCAACCATTCTATCGCCAACTATCTCACCCTGCACTCTTTCTCGAGAATCCACGTTTTCCACTACTATTAAATCCCCCATAGAACCGGTCCCTCTTGATTTACCAAGAGCCGTCACCGTGGTTCCGCCACAACTTGCCACCATGACCACCATATCCCCTCTTTGAATCAAAGTCTCTTCTTCCACCCCGGAGGGGATAAGCAAGTCTCCAGCCGAGAAAGAGCGTTTTGCCTCTTTACCCAACACTTCCTCCAGCTGACCAAAGGCTTTCTCGCTGCGATAATCAATTGCTTCCAGTGAAGCATAAACCATTTCTTCATCAATTAAACTACCCCGGGTAATATTTTCCTTCGCCCTGATTACTTCCCGATAGACTTTCAGCTCAAAGCTAACCGGGACAGTTTTTTCCTTGCCCTCTTCTCCTTCTTTAAAAACCATCTGAGCCTGCCTTCTGCCCCAAGGACGAAGAGAACCAGGAAAACTAACTTCTACTTCCGAATTCGGTGGAATCCAGATATTAGCCGAAGGAGAAGACACAAAAACCTCTATCTTTTGCGCAAAAGGGAAAAGCGAAGAAAGTTCTTTTTCTAAAATTCGAGATAAGTCATTCCTACCAATGTTGTCTCCCTTTACTACCAACCGGCAAGAGGTGACACCGGAAAAATAAATGTAATCTAACTGGGGAACCGATTGGGTCACTATCCGCTGATAGATATCCTGGGCAGTTACAATTCGTTCTTCGCCCAGGAAAAAAGAAAAATCAAATTCTAAACCCCCTATCTTTTCTTGCCAGTAGGAATCAGGGTAAGACAAATCAGCCATCTCCTTCAGGGTTATTTTAGGGCCAACTACCTCTATTTCCTCTTTTAAATCTATGGTTAAGGTTAAACTGTATGCTAAGGAACCCCCAAAAAGAAAGGCCAAAAATAACCAGAAAACTATAAACTTCTTCATAGCTACCTCTTCAAGTTACTGGTAATCCCCATCATTTCATCGGCAGTAGTAATTGCTTTAGAGTTAATTTCATAGGCTCTTTGTGCGCTAATCATCCTAACCATTTCTTCTACAATCTGCACATTAGAGGTTTCTAAAAACCCCTGAGCGATAGTACCTAATCCCAGTAGGCCGGGCGTACCCAGTTGGGGATCGCCTGAGGCTTCGGTAGCCAAATATAGATTTCTCCCTCGAGAAGTCAGTCCAGCCGGGTTTATGAAGCGAGCCAACTCCAAAACCCCTACTTCCTGTGACTCAGTTTCTCCCGGCAATTTGACCGTCACTGTGCCATCTTGCCCTACAGTCACTGATTCTGCCTCCAGCGGAATAACAATAGGTGGCTCCAGCGGAAATCCATCGCTGGTCACCAATCTACCTTCGGCATCTAACTTAAAAGAGCCATCTCGGGTGTAGGCAATGGTCCCATCGGGCATCAAAACCTGAAAGAAGCCATCCCCCTCTATCACCAAATCTAAGGGATTACCGGTCTGATAAATATCCCCCTGGGAAAAAATTTTCTGAATCGCTGCCGGCTTAACTCCCAAGCCAACCTCAATTCCCGTTGGGATCTGAGTGTCCTCAGTACTGGGGGCACCTTTAACCTGAACTACTTGATACATCAGATCCTGAAAATCAACCCGACTTTTCTTAAAACCACCGGTATTAACATTAGCCAAATTATTAGCAATGACATCCAAATCCATTTGTTTAGCCTGCATGCCGGTAGCCGCTGTCCAAAGCGCTCTTATCACTTAACCCACCTCTCTTTCGTTTATCTCAAACGAGCGATTTCGTTAACCGCCCTATCCAAGGCCTCATCTTGTGTCTGTAACAGTCGCTGATTCATTTCGTATTCTCGAAAAGCTTCTATCATAGTTACCATACCTTCAATCATATCCAGATTGGACTTTTCCAAATATCCTTGCCGGATCCGGAAGTTCTGACTCTCTTCAGGAAGGGTATTTTGATCGGAAACGAACAGATTCTCTCCTATTCTCTGCAGTCGCGAGCGATCATCAAAATCAACCACCCTAATTCGGTCAACTTCCATTCCAGCCATACTAACTCTCCCTGTCTGGTCAACCACAATCTGACCTCCCTCGGGTAGTGCTATCTCGCCCCCTTCTCCTAAAACCGGATATCCACCCAAAGTAATCAAAACCCCTTCATTACTTAAGGTAAAGTTTCCAGCCCGAGTATAAGCTTCTCCCTGAGGAGTATCCACTACAAAAAACCCATCGCCTTCAATAGCCAAATCCAACGGGTTGCCCGAAGATTCAAGTCTTCCCTGGGTAAAATCGGTAGCAGTTTCGTTTTGGGGTTGAACCCCAAAAGGCATCTCCCCCAAGTAGCCCGACCCGCCAACTTCAGAAAATCGGTACAGTCTTTTTTCTTCGGCTGCCTCCACCAGTAAGAGCTCCTTTTTAAAACCAGGGGTATCAATATTAGCTAAATTGTTAGTCCAGATATTTTGCTTGATTTCCTGTAAACCAAGCGCAGAAGTGGCAGTATAAATTCCCCGAATCAAACGATCACCTCCCGGCGCATATTCCCAAAATTAAACCTCCCAAAAGTAAGTAGATAAAAACCCTTGCCAGGTATTCCAAATATATAGTTAACCGCAAAACCTATTATAATGACTAACTATAATGGGGGCGCTGCCCCCCTTAAACCCCCCGGAAAGATAAAGATTAAAGAAAAAACTAAAAAAAACAAATACAACTGAGGAAGAAAGACATTCCTCAGTGGGGCGCTGCCCTATTTTTTTAACTTCCAATACAATTCGCTTTTTAAAGTTTTAGTAGTTTAACAGGTTAAAGTTAAAAAATTAGTTCTTCTCCCAAATGAAAGCAATAAATTATGTGCTATAATTTTCTTAGAGTATTAAGTTAATACTATTAAACTGGTATGATCTAAAAATGGATACAGGAGGGTTTAACTATGAAAAAAGCAGTGAGTTTAGCTATCGCTTTTCTTCTGTTTTTTGCTCTTTCAGCTTCGGCTGTAGAACCAATACCTGCTCCTCCCTTCAGTGTTGAGGTTCCAGCTGAAGGATATGCTCAAGTAATGTTTGATCAAGGGTATAACCTCTATCAGGCAGGGAGAAAAGAAGAGGCCATTCAATTTTTTATAGAAGCAGTCACCACTAAACCCGATTTCACCAAAGCCTGGACTTGGTTAGCTCGAACCTATCAAGAGGAAAACATGCTAAACGAAGCTATCTGGGCCTGGAGAAAAGTATTAGAATTAGAACCAGGTAACTCTCAAGCCAAATACTTTTTAGAAAAATGTGAGAACTGGAAGAAATACGGTAAAGAACCATGGGAAGCCTATGAACAAGGATACCTCTTTTATGAGCAACAGGACTACTTTCAAGCAATTGAATACTTCAATAAAGCCATCAGCCAAAACCCACAAATGGATAAGGCCTATTATTGGTTAGGCATTGCTAACTTAGAAGTCGGAGACTACCATCAGGCAGAGTGGGCCTTGGAAAAGTACCTTTCTTTTCACCCGGATGATGCCAACGTTCAGTACTGGTTACGGGTGGCCAAATCTCGGGCTAATTAGTTTTTCCAAACTATAGAAATAGGTGAAAATAGCAGGCTCATTGTATCAGATGTAATTAACCAACTTGCCATTAGGGAAATAAGATAGGCGGCCGGCGGAGGAAAAGAACAGCCGCCTATCCCCTAACCTGAGTCACCCTGAATAAAACAATCACCAACGAGTAACTTCACCCCCTGATATTGCAAAGTATAAAGCCAATGGTATTGAAAATGGAAAAAGCGGCAAAAGGATTTTGGGAGTACGACTTCTTCGTCGGCAAAAAATCAAGTATTTTGATAAACAGACACAAACCGCCTAATAGAGCGATCATAGGTCCGCTCTACCTCAGGAGGGAAAAAACACCCGGGCAGTTCTCCTGCTGAGCGATGGTAAGTTACGCATTCGCAGCACTTACCTTTTCGAGGACAACCGGGGTAACTACAGCTACAGTAGGATAGGTTGTTTTCAAGATTGCATTTGGGCATATCCATCACTCTCCTTTTCTACTACTTTAGAAACGATTTTAGATTTTTTTTCTAACCAGAGGTAGGCCCTTGCTACTTCAAAATACATTTTCAGTCTATGGTAAAAACCCAAAAATGGCCCATATTTTTCTTCTTTATGAAAATGGGAAATACCCCACAAAGGGATTGACTCCACTTGAGAAGCGGTTTTTTGAGCAAAACAAGTTAAAAACACCTCTACCCCGAAACGGGTCCAGGAAAAATCAGGCAGGTTTCGCACCCATTCCCCCCTTACCGCCCTTTGGCCGTTCAAAAAAGGGAAAAATTTTTGGGCTAAATCGCTCAACTTTCTCCCTCCTCGAAAAATACCAACGGTCATATCGACCGAGGCTCGGTAAACTATCGGTTTTAGCAGAGCCAACAAATGTTCTTCTCGAAGGTAAATTAAGTCGGCATCAATAAAAAGGTAGATATCCGAATCTTCGGCCCGGCGAATTCCCTCTACCAAAGCCCAGCCCTTACCCCGGTTTTGAGGAAGCCGAATAATCTCTACCGGGAAGTTGGCCGCAACTTTTGAAGTTTCATCCTGGGAGCCGTCATCCACCACGATAACCCGATCCAAAAAGGAATTATTGCTAACTATCGATAACACTTGAGAAATACGCGGCGCTTCATTGTAAGCTGGAATAATAACGGTAATTGTTTTCCCTTTTAACATTGTCTAATACCCTTTCATAATAAGTTGCCCCATCTTTATAGATCTCACATACTCATAATAAAATATTTCTTTTTAAGAAAAAAGTGCCCTCACCACAAATTGTACCATAAGCTCCAGAAATCAGCCTATAGCAGGCCTTTCCTTTTGGAGATTCTTTCCTCGTTTCCGTCATGCCTGACATCTTTAATTGGGCATCCACCATCCTCCGTCATTCCCGAAATTAGTAATCGGGAATCTAATATTTCTGTCTTTGAATAATTTAGATTCCCGATAAATACATTCAGGAATGACGGACAAAAGATTGTTTTAGTGACGAAAAAGAAAGGGGTTCACAAGGGGGAATTCTTTCCCCTTGTACCGAGGAAGACGCTTTCCCTTCCTCGGTTATATTTGTTTTTTTATGTGTTTTTTTGCCTTTCGGGGGTTATAGGGGGTTTACCCCCTATAGTTCGGTTGATAAGGGGGGCGAAGCCTCCATTACTGAGGAAGTGTTCTTCTTCCTCAGTAAATATTTATCTTTTTAAGCTTTTTGTATTTGTTTTATCTTTCCGGGGGGTTTAAGGGGGGCGAAGCCCCACTGAGGAAGGTCTTTCTTCCTCAGTTGTATTTGTTTTTTTCAGTTTTTTCTTTAATCTTTGTCTTTTTGGGGGGTTTAAGGGGGGCAGCGCCCCCATTACTGTTCTGTGAAAGCCTGGACAACTTTATTTAACAGGTCCGGTATGGCCAAACCTTGGGGACACTTTTCTTCACAATCTCCACATTCTAAACAAGAAGAGGCTTTTTCTTCTTCGGGGAGAGCTAAATATTGTCTGTGCGCATCCTCAAATGCTCCCGATTGAAAAGCGTTGTTATAAAGCTCAAAGTTTCGGGGAATGTTTACCCCGTTTGGGCAAGGAAGACAATAGTTGCAACGGGTACAGTTGATAGGAGAGAGTTTATTAAAGGCTTTTTTAAGCTTGGCAATTGTTTCTATCTCCTCTGGAGTCAAGAGATTTATTCTCGATTGGGAGGCGATTTTTAAATTTTCTTTGACCTGCTGGAACGTACTCATCCCACTGAGCACGGTAGATACTTCTTTTTGATTCCACAACCAAAGAAGTGCCCACGCCACCGGACTCCTTTTAACCGGTGATTGTTCTAAAATTTTTTCTATTTCCTCCGGGAGATGGGCTAATCTACCTCCCCGAAGTGGCTCCATAACTACTATTGCCATTCCTTTTTGAGCAGCATATTTGAGCCCTTCTTCTCCAGCCTGGAAGTCAGTATCAAGGTAGTTGTATTGAATTTGGCAGAAAGGCCAGGGGTAAGCGTCAACAATTTTTTTAAAGGTTTGTCGGTCGTCATGAAAAGAAAAACCGATGTGGCCAATTAGCCCTTTTTGGATGGCTTTTTCTGCCCATTCTAAGCCTTTTAAACGCTCGATTTTAGTCCATCGGTCTTTATCGAGAGAATGGAAAAGATAAAAATCGATGTGATCAGTATTCAACTTTTGTAACTGCTCGGTGAGGTAGCGATCCATATCTTTTTGAGTGTTTACCAACCATACCGGCATTTTAGTAGCCAGCTTTACTTTTTGTCGGTATCCGTCTTTTAAGGCTTTTCCTACCACTATTTCCCCTTTTCCCCCATGGTAAGGGTAAGCGGTATCCACATAGTTTACTCCTTGCTCGATAGCATAACGGATCATTTTTATGGCTTGCGTTTCGTCTATGTCGGTCTGCTCATGGCTTTTTAAGGGAAGTCGCATAGCTCCGAATCCTAAAGCTGATACTTGAAAGTTGAGCTTGCCAAATTGGCGGTATTGCATATCCAGTCCTCCTTCTTTTCAAGATTCTTGAGATTTTAATCTTTGTTATATTTTTAGCATGTCTGTCAAGCTGCTAATAGAAGGGTTAAACTTTTCTCTGGCTTGGGCCTAAGGTCGGAAAACTTGATATCGTAACCTTTATCACTTAAACTATATTTAAGTTAGTGCGCAATTGGCGATAGTCCGATTTGTTAAATCTAAATGTGATAAAAAGGCAGAGTAGGTCTGCTCGGGAATTTTCCAGACGGACTGAAATATTTATTAGGAACAGGTGATTTGTCTTAAAAAGAAAGAACTGCTAAAAGATAGCGGGAATATAGTTAACCGCGCAATCTCATATAAAATTCCTCGTCCTTGACGAGAGAGGATTAAGATGAGGGTGCAAACTATAGGGGGAAAGGGCCCTCCTATAACCCCCAAAAACAAAGATTAAAGAAAAACGAAATATTGCTGAGGGAGAAAAATATCTCTCAGTGGGGGCGCTGCTCCCCTTATAACCCTCTTGCGAAGATTACCACGCACGTTGGAATCTTTTTCTCCAGTGTTATGGTTTTTCTATCTATTTTGTTTTTAAGTTTAAGCCGTAGGCTGTCTATGCTTACGGCGACCCGAGAGGGCACGAGAGAGATGGTTATAAGGGGTTTTGCTAAAGATCATAAACGGGAGGAATCCAAGCCATGTTGGGAAAAATCATTGAAGAAACAGCTCGTTTTATATGGGAAAAGAGGCCCTGGTTGGTTTTAACCGGGGCGGGGGTTTCTACCGAAAGTGGCATTCCTGATTTTCGAAGCCCAGGAAGCGGCTTGTGGGAGAACTACGACCCAATGGAGATACTCTCTACCCGGATTTTGTGGCACAAACCTCAAATTTTTTATCAGGTGGGGTTTCCCATCTTGATGGGTTTTAAAAATGCTCAGCCTAACCCGGCCCATCAGGTTTTAGCTTTGTGGGAACAAAAGGGAATAGTGAAAGCCGTGGTGACCCAAAATATAGACAGTCTTCATTTTAAAGCTGGTTCTCGGCGAGTTTTAGAAATTCATGGTCACCTTCGCACCGGTCATTGCCAAAGTTGCCGTCAGACTTATCCGATTGAAGTAATTGAAGAGAAAGTGAAACAAAAAGATATTCCTCCTCACTGTTCTTGTGGAGGTATTATCCGCCCGGACGTGGTTCTTTTTGGAGACATGTTACCTCCGAGTTTTACCGAAGCAGAAAAATTATCTCATCAGTTTCCTTTGCTGGTAGTGGGTTCCAGCTTGCAGGTTTCTCCGGCTAACTTTCTCCCTGCCCATGCCCCTTTTCTGGTTATTGTTAACCTGAGCTCCACTCCCTTTGATGCGCGAGCCGATTATCTCATCCGGGGAAAGGCAGGAGAAGTATTGACCCGAATAAATGAAATAATAGAGAAGCTCTCTTTAAAAGACCCAAACGGTGATGGTTGATTTTTATTGGGGTGGTAGGGGTTTGTTCTTGGAAGCTATTTTTTGTTGTCGATAGTAAAGAATCTCTTTAAAAAGCCCGGCTGCGGGGATGGCAACCAACAACCCCAGTGCTCCAAAAAGTTCTCCCCCTATCATAAGGGCCAGAATAACGGTTATCGGGTGAATGCCTACTTCTTTTCCCATTAATTTGGGGGCAATAAATACCCCCTCGACCAGGTTTATCGCCACAAACAGACCACCTACCAGAAGAACTTGCAGAGTTGATTTGGAGGCGGCAAAAATCAGGGCAGGAACTGCCCCTACAATCGGGCCTAAATAGGGGATAATGTCGAGTATGCCGGCTACCACTCCGAGGATCAGGGCAAATTCGATGTTCAGCAAATCCAGACCAATGGTAACACAAACTCCTACAAAAAGGCAGATCAGTAACCTTCCCCGAATAAAACCTCCGATAGCCTGGTCAGCTTTTCTCAAAATAAATAGATAGTCTTCTTTCTTTTCCCGAGGGAAGAGCTTTACCAGGGAGCGGCGCATCTTGAAAGCATCAACCATGAAGTAATAAAGGATAAAAGGGGTTAAAATGAAGCCCAGGAAGATGATATTCACTGCTTGTGAGACTAAACTTACTACGTTTTCGGTGATGTTGGAGAGACGGAATTCCAGGTTTTGGGAAAGATTGAGCAGGTAATCCTCTACTGTTTTTGAAATATCGAAGCTGGGATAGCGCTCTTCCAGGGCTTCGATCACATCCAGCATGTTTTCCACGTAGCTGGGGAGGCCAGCAATAAAAGAGCGCAGTTGAGAAATGGTTTCAGGAATTATCAGAAAAAAAAGACCAACGGCAAAAGCCAACACTAAAATAAAAGTCAAGCTGGCTGCTAATGTCCAAGATAGCCCCTTTTTTTGAAAGAATTTAGCAACCGGGGTGAAAGCGTAGGCTAAAATCGCTGCCAGAACAAATGGAGAAAGAATATCTCTTAGGAGATACAAGAAGTAGAGTACTAAAATGGCTAAAATTAAATAGTAGAGATTTTTTAGTATGTTTTCTGAATTTATTGGCAAACGGTTTCTCCTTTGCTTTACTATTGTATAGTATTTTACAGGCTTTGAATGAAAAAACCAAGATAGTTTTACTTTTTTTGTAGCTTTTCCGAGGTCAGGTCTTTCAATAGAACTATAATGGGGGCGCTGCCCCCCTTATAACCCCCCAAAGGCAAAAAGCAAAAAAAGGGAAAAATACAACTGAGGAAGGGAAAACAGACAGCTTACGACGTAGACAAAAGAACAAAAAATAAAAGACAAATATAACTGAGGAAGGAAAAGCGCCTTCCTCGGTACAAGGGGGAAAGAATTCCCCCTTGTGAACCCCTTTCTTTTTTGTCAGTGCAATGGCCCTCTGTTTGTCATTCCTGAATGTTTTTATCAGGAATCTAAATGAGAAAAGAGAAAACCCTCTACATAGTTTCCCCTCACCTTTCTCGAAAGACTCCTTTTTTCCTCTCCCTTGACGGGAGAGGGTTAGGGTGAGGGTGGACTATAATGGGGCGCTATCCCCTTATCAACCCCCGAAAAACTAAAAAGCCAAAAAAGAGTTTGAACCTATACCTCGGTAATATCCAACAGGGAAAAATAATAAATGCTGAGCGTCGCCAGGTTATTATCGAAAAAGTATCCAAAAAAACACTAAAGGAGAGCCAGTTGCCCTGGCTCCCCTTTAGTGCAAGGAGGGGAAAGACTTCTCTATCATGAGATGCTTATAGGGTAAACCCTATTCGATTTCTTTCAAAAACTCCAAGGGGTATTATATAGGTTTTGTATAAAATGTCAACCGCTTTTTTGCCAGATGGCCAAAATTATTATATAGCAAATGCAAACAAGTTGCCTGCTTTAGCGAGCAAGCTCTTTTAAAATTAAGTGGGCAACTTTCTCCCCCGAAAGGAGCATGCCTCCAAAAATTGGCCCCATCCGTGGACCACCAAAAGTAGCGTTACAAGCCATCCCTGTCACATAAAGACCGGGGAACACCTCCCTGGTATTTTCTAAAGTTAATTTTTCTGCCTCCTGCGGATTCATGAACTTCTCTCCTTCTTTATTACCGGTTGAAGTGGCGAGTTTACCCGGAGCTTTTCTCTCTATCATAGTCACAATTTCCGTGTCGTGCCCGGTAGCATCGATTAAAAATCGAGACCCCACAGAAAGTGGATCTACGTGTAAGCCAGCCATAGAAACAGCTGTCCAATTTATAACTAACCCAGAAACTCTATCGTTTTTTACCACTACGTCTTCTACACTCATACAGTTAAAAATTGAAAGTCCGGCTTTTACTGCTTTGCTGGTTATGGTGCTTACGCTTTCTATCGAAGAAGCCGTGTAGTAACCAGCTTCTTCGTAAGGAACGGTTCGTACTTCAAATTCATCCAAGAGGCGCCTGGCTTCTTCTTGCACCACTATTTCATTAAATAACATTCCTCCGCCCCACATCCCTCCGCCCACACTAAGTTTTCTTTCATAAAGCGCCACTCGATGTCCTGCTTTGGTCAGGAAATACCCAGCCACCAGCCCCGAAGGACCGCCTCCCACAATGGCCACATCAATTTCTAAGTTATCCATCAACCTCTCAAAATAACGTTCGACTATTGCTTTAGTTATGGTAATCTCATCTAACCTCATTTCTATCACTCCTTTATAATTCGTACGCCGCACGAACCATTTTTACAGCACAGAGTTTGCCGCACATGGTACAGGCTTTCTGATCAGAAGCCAAGCGGGATTTACAACGTACCAGCTCCGGGTCTACAGCTTCGGCCATCATTCCTTCCCAATCCAAGCGCTCCCGGGCCAGAGAAATTCTTTTATCTTTTTCTACTGCCCCGGGTAACCCTTTGGCTATATCTCCTACATGAGCAGCCACTCTTGCGGCCATGACACCCAGATATACATCGTTTTCATCCGGCAAACCAAGATGTTCAGCTGGTGTCACGTAGCACAAAAAATCTGCCCCCGCCGATGCTGCCAATGCTCCACCTATTGCCGAGGTAATGTGGTCATATCCAGGAGCAATATCGGTGGGGATAGGTCCCAACACATAAAAAGGTGCTCCATCACAAAGACGTTTTTCCAATTGGACATGCGATTGGATATGAGGAAGCGGTACATGCCCCGGGCCTTCAATCATAACCTGAACCCCGCTTTCTTTCGCTCGTTTCGATAGTTCAGCAAGTATCATGAGTTCTTCTATCTGGGGAGCATCTATCGCATCGAGAATAGTGCCCGGTCTCAGACCATCTCCTAAACTTAAAGTCACATCATAACGATGCGCAATCTCTAAAAGGTCATCAAAATATTCATAAAGAGGATTTTCTCTACCGGTTTTTTGCATCCAATAAAGATGAATAGAACCACCCCTACTCACACAGGGCATAATTCGCTCAAAAGTGCTAAGTTTAGTGAAAGATTGGCGAGTAATCCCACAGTGAACGGTGATATAGTCTATACCCTGGCGACATTGTTCTTCTATTGAAGCAAAAAGCTCCTCCTCGCTCATCTTCTCCAGAGGCTCACCTCTGCGAGTAACCTCGGCTGCTACCGCATATATAGGTACGGCTCCTACCATAACCGGTGATTTTTCCAAGAAAAAAGACCTAAACAAACGCAGGTCTCCACCGGTAGAAAGGTCCATAATAGAGTCAGCTTGAGCTTTTGTAGCGGCAGAAAGTTTACAGCTTTCGAATTTCAGGTCCGCTCGTTCATCACTGGTTCCCAGATTGGCGTTCACTTTCGTCTTTAGCTTGTGGCCAATAGCTTTTATGCGAGGGAAAGAATGGTTCACATTTTTGGGTAGAACTGCTAACCCAGCAGCCATAAGACGCGAGAGTTCTTCCGGACTTATAGCTTCACCTTCGGTAGCACGACGCATCTCCTCAGTTACGATGCCTGCCTTGGCAAAATCAAGTTGAGTTTTCAATATGCTCTTCCTCCTGTTTAATTTTGGAAGAGGAAAAAGCGACCAAAGAGAGGTAAAAAGCGGTTTAAAAACTAAACTAACTTTTAACTTTCTTTTCACCATTTCCTCCGCCAGTATTAACTGGATCAGGTTCAAGGGGTACTTTCTCAGCTCAAGCTTCAGAGCGCCCCCATGGCGATATGTGCAAAATCACTTTCCTATACTACCACTGCTTCTTTTCAGCGTCAATCGCCCGCGTCGCCTCAACTAAAATTAACCCAAGTTGCGGATTTTTACCAGAAAATTCTCCCTACTTTTATAATACAAATTATATCAGGGGGAAAATACCCCCCTAATAACCCCCAAAAACAAAGATTAAAAGATAAAAACTAAAAGACAACTGAGGAAGAAGGACATTCCTCACTATCAG
>JASGLU010000088.1 GCA_030156825.1 Candidatus Atribacteria bacterium
CTTTTTAAGCTTTTTTGTATTTGTTTTATCTTTCCGGGGGGTTTAAGGGGGGCAGCGCCCCCATTATTGCTGTTTACAAGATAGGAAGGAATTTATTTCTTTAAAAGAAAGGACAATAAAAATGATAAGCGTTCCTCAGCAGATTGCTACCTTACCTCGATCAGGCATTAGAGAGTTGATGAGTTTAGCTTTAGCTACTCCTGGAGTTATCAGGCTGGAAATGGGGGAACCTCATTTTCCTACTCCGGCTGCAATTTTGAACCAGTTACAAGATTTTTATTCTCAAGGAGAAATCAAGTATACACCCACAGTTGGTATTTCTTCTTTGCGAAGCAAATTTGCCGATAAACTCAAACGGGAAAGGGGTTGGTCAATTAGTTCTGAGCAGATTATTGCTCTTCCAGGATCGTTATTCGGAACAGTTACTGTTTTTCGAACTTTATTAGAGCCGGGAGACGAAGTTTTAGTACCTGATCCGGGATTTACTAACCATTTTTCCCAGGTTGTTCTTTGTGGGGGGGTACCAAAACCCTATTTTCTTTTGCCGGAGAACGACTTTTTACCCGATTTATCGGAAATCAAATCGGCTATAACCTCTAAAACTAAGATAATCTTGGTCAACACTCCTTCTAATCCGGTAGGTGTGATTTTCCCTCCCTCAGTTTTAGAAGAGATAGGGAAAATGGCCGAAGAATTTGACTTGTTGGTAATAGCCGATGAAGCTTATGAGAAATTTATTTATCAGGGAGAATACCATGGGTTATATGACTTTGTTTCCCCTGAAAGACTGATAAGTACCTTTTCTTTTTCCAAAACTTACGCCCTCTCCGGTTGGAGAATTGGCTGTATGGTAAGTCCAAGAGAATTGGTCATGCCTTTGGCCAAGGTGGCTGAGTATATTATCGCTTGCAGTTCTCATCTTTCACAGAAAGCGGCCGAGGTAGCTTTGGATTTACCGGAGGAAGAAGTGAACAACATGGTGGAATATTACCGACAAAATGCTCTTTTAGCCTCTCGAGAATTAGAACAGGCAGGTTTTTCTTTTTTCCCCCCTCAGGGAGGTTATTATGTTTGGGTGGATATTCGGGAGTTTGGACGTCCATCTTTGGATTTTTGTAAAGATTTTCTGCAGTCTGAAAAAGTTGCTCTGGCTCCGGGGAGCGCTTTTGGTCAGAAAGGAGAAGGGTTTGTCCGACTTTCTATTTGTCGTCAAAGAGAAGAAGTCAAAGAAGGAATCAGCCGTCTGGCCCGGTTTAGGAAGGAGCAGAGAAAGTGAAAAAGCCATGCATAGCTATTACCATGGGAGACCCAAGTGGAGTTGGGCCAGAAATTGTGGTCAAAACTCTACTCAAATGGGATATTCCGGCTCAGCCGGTGGTGATCGGTGACCGGAGAGTTTTGAACCTGGTAGAAGAAATTGTTGGGGCCTCAGTTACCTGGGGAGAAGGGGAGAGCACTCCATTTCTTTGTTCGCTGGAAACTTTTGATTTTTCTGCTTTTCGCTGGGGGGTAATTTCTGACTGGGGAGGGAAAGCCAGTTTTGAATATATTAAAAAAGCGGTAGAGCTGGCTATGAAAAGAGAAATAGATGCGGTAGTAACCGCCCCCATAAATAAAGAATCTCTTCATCGGGCGAAGGTGCCTTTTATCGGCCACACAGAAATCCTGGAAAACTTAACTCGTACTCCGCAAGCTCAAACCATGTTCCAGGTAGGTGATCTGCGGGTTTTTTTCCTTACTCGCCACCTATCACTCAAAGATGCGGTTCAGAGAATAACTAAACAGGAAATTATTTCTTTTTTACCTTTGATGGTTAAGCACTTAAAGAAATTAGGGATAGAACAACCGCAAGTGGCAATATCTGCCCTTAATCCTCATGCAGGAGAGGGAGGATTGTTGGGAGAAGAGGAAGATAAAGAGATTATGCCTGCTATTCATTTAGCTCGGGAAAAAGGTATCCAGGTTTTTGGACCTTTTCCGGCTGACTCTATTTTTTGGTCTGTTTTTCAAAATAAAAACTTTGATGCTGTTTTATCTTTATACCATGATCAGGGGCATATTGCCACTAAATGTTTGGATTTTTATGGCACGGTTAGCGTAACCTTAGGGTTGCCTTTCATCCGGACCTCTCCTGACCACGGGACGGCTTTTGATATAGCCGGTCGGGGCCAGGCCAACCCTGCCAGCTTGTTGGAAGCCAGTCGCTTTGCGGCTCAGTATGCTTTTAGCTATCAGCAGAATAACAGTTAGCAACCTATTGTCTTTTGGGTTTTAAAATCAGGCAAGCTAAGGGAGGGAGGGTAAGTGCTAAAGAGTAAGGTCGACCGTGGGCTGGGGTTTTCTCCGCCTTTATCTTGCCTAAATTTCCTAAGTTGCTTCCACCGTATATTTCTGAGTCGCTATTTAATATTTCTTGGTATATTCCTTTTTCTGGCACCCCGATTCGATAGTTGAATCGGGGTGCAGGGGTAAAATTACAAACAAAGACGATAAAATCTTGTGGGTCTTTTGCCCGTCGAATAAAAGAGATAACCGACTGTTGCGCGTCTTCGCAATCGATCCATTCAAATCCTCCAGATGAATAGTCGAACTCCCATAAAGCTTTTTCCTGAAGGTAAAACTGATTTAAATCCTTAACCCATTTTTGCATTTTTTGATGGGGAGGATACTGGAGGAGAAACCAGTCTAACTGAGTATCGTGATTCCATTCCTGTCGTTGGGCGAATTCGCTTCCCATAAAAAGTAATTTTTTCCCCGGGTAGCCAAACATAGCTCCATAGGCCAACCGGAGGTTAGCCATTTTTTGCCAGTCGTCTCCGGGCATCTTTTCTACTAAATTTCTTTTCTGGTGAACCACTTCGTCGTGAGAGAGCGGTAGAATAAAATTTTCTGAAAAAGCGTAAAGGATGGGAAAAGTGAGGTTATGGTGGTGAAATTTACGGTAAACAGGGTCTTTTTCTAAATAGGTTAAAAAGTCGTTCATCCACCCCATATTCCACTTAAATAAAAAGCCTAATCCCCCGGTATAAGGGGGTTGAGTTACCCCGGGCCAGGCGGTAGATTCTTCGGCAATAGTAGCTATTCCTGGAAAATGCTGGTATAACTCTTGATTACAGTAACGGAGGAAGTCAATTGCTTCTAAATTTTCCTTCCCACCGAAAATGTTAGGTATCCATTCCCCTTCTTTTCTCCCGTAGTCGAGATAAAGCATAGAAGCTACGGCATCCACCCTTAAGCCATCGAAGTGATATTCGTTCAGCCAGTAAATAGCGTTTGAAACTAAAAAGCTAATAACCTCCTTCCGCCCATAGTTAAATATGTAACTTCCCCAGTGGGGGTGCTCTCCCAATCGAGGGTCTAAGTGTTCAAACAGAGCCGTGCCATCAAACCGGCCCAACCCGTGGCTATCCTTGGGAAAATGGGCAATTACCCAGTCTAAAATCACTCCCAGGTTATTCTGGTGGCATAAGTCGACTAAGTACATGAGGTCTTTGGGCGTGCCAAAACGGCTGGTAGGAGCAAAATAGCCGGTCACCTGATAGCCCCAGGAACCATCGAAGGGATGCTCGGCTACTGGCATGAGTTCAAGATGGGTATAACCCATCTCTTTAAGGTATTGGACTAATTCTTGAGCTAATTCCCGGTAGTTCAGAAATTGGTTATTTTTTCCTCTTTTCCATGAACCCGGATGAACTTCGTAAATATTTACCGGAGCAGAAAGAAGATTTTTTTGCTCTCTTTTTTCTCTCCATTCTTCATCGTGCCATTGGTATCCCGCAAGAGAGTAAACTATTGAGGCCGTAGCTGGACGGAGTTCAGACCAAAAACCGAAAGGGTCGGACTTCAGAAGAAGCTGGCCAGATTTGGTTTTTATTTCAAATTTGTATAGAGACCCCTCTTTAACTGAAGGGAGAAAAATTTCCCAAACCCCAGAGTTTCCCCGAACTCTCATTTGGTGAATTCTCCCATCCCACTGGTTAAAATCTCCTACCACACTTACTCTTTGAGCGTTGGGAGCCCACACTGCGAACTGCACTCCTGGGAAACCTTTCATTTCGGCAGGATGAGCCCCCAGTTTTTGATAAGCAAAGTGATGAGTTCCTTGGTTAAAAAGGTATAAATCAAAATCGGAAAGGAAGGGGGGAAAAGAATAGGGATCAGGATATGTTTCTGTCTGTTCTCCTTCTTTGAAAACTACCAGTAAGTAAGGGAAAGACACAGGTTCGCTTGTTACTAATTCGAAAAAACCACCAGGGTGGATTTTTTCTAAGAATTGGACAGTCTCTTTTCCTTTTTCATTGAGTTTTACTCCTACTCGAGTGGCGGAAGGATGAAAAACTCGAATCGCTATTTCTTCTCGATTGGCTATTCGATGAGCTCCTAAAATAGAAAAAGGGTCATGACTGTCGCCTTGAAGGATGCTCTCTATTTCCCAGTCGGTAACGGTTTTTAGAGGATAATTGTCCATTTTTTCCTCCTTTAGACAAGGTTTGATGGAGACCGCAGGCGCTCCAGGGTTATTTCCCGAATAATCTCTGGTCGAGGATGATAAGGTGCCAAGATTTTTTTCCGAGGTTCGGGCAAGGGGGATTGAATAAAGGGGAGGTTTTTCAGTTTTTGATTGTAAGCAAAGACAGCCAATTTTTCTAAATTGACCGTGTCGGCTACATTGTAAGCTATTAAAGTTTCCAACGCCTCAGGGCAACCTTCGAGATATCTTTGCCAGAGAAGAACTGCTCCGTATCCATCTATTCCCTTTAATATACCTCGCCGGATACCTATTGCCTGTTCGCAAGCTTTTAATCCCCCTCTATATCCCAGGCTTCGAAGAAGGAAGCGGAGGTCCAGGTGGGCCTGAGGCAGGCGAACACCGAAATATTTTTCTATAAAAGGAAGGTCAAATTTTTTTCCGTTAAAAGTTACGATAATTTGATAATCCATAATATCTTTTATAAAATCTTCCAGGTTTAAACCGTTGATATAGGTTCTAATCCGGTTACCATCATAAAGAGTGACTACTGTTAGGGCATCATCGGGAGGGCGCAAACCGGTGGTTTCAATGTCCAGAAAAACGGTTGATTCCCGAAATTGAGGAAAAAGTCTCCACTTCTCGCAAGCAGGAAGTAAGTGGTCAAAGAAACTAACCTCTCCCTTTTCCAATTTTTCCCAGGATTTGTCGAGGTAAAACAAAGTGGTTTGATAAAGGGAAGAAGGAAGAATCTTTCCTAAATCAGGGTTAATTAAGGCTTCATTCCAGGTGGTTATCCCCTCTTTCCATAATTTAGCTTCGGTTTTTTCCCCTAAACCGGGAATATGACAAAAAGTGTGCAAAAGCATGATCAATCCCCCTGCCTTGGTTGATTTAGTTGGAAATGGGGTTGAGCAAAAGATTGAGAGTTGATCTCCCAGACCGGGACCGGGAAATCGATATCCTCTGAAAAATCGGAAAAGTGAGAATGACGAAATGCTGTCATTAAAGCCCGTTTACCCATTAGAGAAGCGATTTCGGGATGGATTCGGGTTAAATCCTTTTCTTCTAAGAGAATGGTATTAGACATCCCGCCACCACTCCAACCAGGCCAGATCGATTGCAGCAGGGGAAAAGTCTCTCCCTGGTTTGAGAAGACAAAAAGTTCTAACCCCTGGGTGTCACTGAACAAAGAAGAAATTTTAACCGGATAATAAAAATGGCGCGAAGGGAAGAGGTATCCCAACGGTTCTACTCGTTCTTGGGTTCGTTCTAAAGGTACTAAATCGAACACAAAATAAGAAATACCGCGGGAGATATAGTCTTTTACCACAGTCTTCAATTCTTCCTGGTTAGCTATCTGGGAGGGGAGTTCGTTTTCTGTAAGAAAGTTTTCTAACCAACTCAATAGAGCTGTTTCATTTTCAACCCGAAGGGTAGTAACCTGATGAGCGCCAATGGTGGCCTGAAAAGTGATAGTTAATTTTTCCTTTTGCGGAGTGGGGCTTTTAGCAAAAAATAGGTAATGTAAATCCTGTTCGGTTGCGATTTCCTCTAAAGTTTGGAAAAGATCTTCCGATACTGGAAAAACTTTAGGTTGAGAAGGAAAGGGGATGATGCGCATTATCGACTGAGGCTCAGGGCTAAAAAGTTCGGTGGATAGAATGAGTAATTCTTCAAATCCATCATGGGCAATGATAGCCTTTTGTCCTGTTTCAGCCAGATAGAAACTTTCTCCAGGAATAATTACTCCCATATCAGCGTGCGCTACTGGAGAAAAAGAGAAAAAACTCAAAACTATCAAAGTCAAAATAAAATAACCAACAAAGGCTTCTGGAATTTGATAAATCATTTTTATCCTCTTTCTTCATCTCTATTATAATCTATGTTGTAAAGGGTTATAATGGGGGCTTTGCCCCCCTTAAACCCCCTGAAAAGATAAAACAAATACAAAAAAGCTTAAAAAGATAAATACTAACTGAGGAAGGAAAACATTCCTC
>JASGLU010000089.1 GCA_030156825.1 Candidatus Atribacteria bacterium
GTCCGTCATTCCTGAATGTATTTATCAGGAATCTAAATTATTCA
This sequence comes from Candidatus Atribacteria bacterium, assembly GCA_030156825.1. Lineage (GTDB taxonomy): Bacteria > Atribacterota > Atribacteria > Atribacterales > JASGLU01 > JASGLU01. Next base: position 45 of record JASGLU010000089.1, read on the forward strand.
AAGACAGAAATATTGGATTCCCGATTAAGGATTTCGGGAATGACGGATGAGAAGATTTCCCCCTCCGAGGAAGGGGGTTCTGTTTTCATCCTTATGTGGTGCGGCCCAAGCCACATGGCCGTCTATCCTCATATTCTGGAAAGGAAGCGATTATACAGCTTTTGACCGCATTCTTTACTTTGGGGGCTATTTCCTGCATAATTTTTGGAATAAACAACTCATCCGGATGTAAGCTGAAATAATCTTTCAAACCGTCTACAAAAGCTACTCGCAGAACAGTACTGAAATTAATCTTCCGAATACCCAATCGAACCGCTGCTTGTAGCTGATCCTCAGGGGTTCCACTACCACCATGGATAACCAAAGGAATTGATAATCTATTCTTTATAGCTCGAATCCTGTCCAAATCAAGTTTTGGAGGGCGATCCAGATACAACCCGTGTCTTGTTCCCACCGCTACTGCCAGAGAGTCAACTCCGGTTTCAGCTACGAATCCTTCTGCCTCCTCAGGAGTAGTCAGGAAATCCTCAGGTGAACCCTCTGTCTCCCAATGTTCGTCGCCTTCCAAGCCTCCTACTCTCCCAATTTCACCCTCTACCGACACTCCCACCATATGAGCCAGCTCTACCACCGAGCGGGTAAGTTTGATATTTTCCACAAAAGGTAAACGAGAACCATCAATCATCACTGAAGAAAAACCACTCTGGATGGCTTCCATAACCTCCTTAATTTCGTGAGCATGGTCCAGATGAAGGGAAAAAGGAATAGAATATCTCTGAGATAGGGCTTCCAGAGCGGAAGCCATAGCTTTAATATCCAAAGGACGATACTCTACCGGTGCAATCTGGACAATTATAGGATAATCCATCTCCTGTGCTTGCTCCAAACACCAAACCATAAACTCCAGATTAGAAACATTAAAAGCAGGTAGAGCAAAGTTTTTTCGTTCGGCTATTTCCAACACTGAACGGGTCGAAACTAAAGGCATAATTGTCTCCTTTCTAAATGACAAACTCGGCACTTAATATTTGCAAAACTTTTGAATTGTCATCAGCTTAAAAGCTACGCCTCGACAACCACCATCCAACTGAAGCTGTGACTCATTGTACCACGATCAGCTTCTATATTCACTACCCAGAGAAAGGCTATAAGAAGAGAACGATAGGGAAACTACCCCCTTATAGATTTTAGCTACGGTCAGTGCGAAGATAAGTGGCAATCCAATTTTCGAATTCTCCCCGAGAAACAAAGGATTTTTGAGTACCTCGTTTAGTGGTAGAAAGGGCAGCGTAAGCTGAGGCAAGATTTAAGGCCTGAGACATTTCTTTTCCTTCCGACAAAAAAAGAGCCAGGGACCCCAAGAAAGCATCCCCCGCCCCGGTGGTATCTATTGAATTAACCGGGTAAGCTTCCATCTTTTTCCATCCCTCCCGGGTAAAAAGAGCACACCCCTTTTCTCCTAAAGTAACCAATACATTTTGAACTCCCTTCTCAAGTAAAAAAGATGCCCCTTTTTGGATATTATCCAGAGAATCGGCCGGAATACCAGTCAAGCTTTCAAGTTCACTTTCGTTAGGAGCCAAGAGGAAAACACCCTGAACCTTAGACCAGTCCAGTTTTTGAGCGGGAGCCGGGTTTAAAATTACTTGAAGGTTGAGCTCCTGAGCTAATTCCATGGCATAGTATACGGTAGGAAGAGGTATTTCCAGCTGGAGCAATAAAAATGATGCCCGCTTAAGCTCTGAGCGAACCCGAGATACATCTTCCGGTAAAAGGGAGTAATTAGCACCGGGGATAATAAAGATACTGTTTCTTCCTTCTTGGTCAACAAAAATAGGAGCAACCCCACTGGTTTTACCAGGTACAACTTTCACAAACTCGGTATTGATTCCATTCTGACAAAAATTGTCTCTGACCAAAGGGCCAAAAAGGTCATCTCCTACCGCGGTTACCATTATCACTTCTCCTCCCAAGCGAGAAGCAGCTATTCCTTGATTAGCCCCTTTTCCTCCAAAGCCAATTTCAAAATCTTCCCCAAAAATGGTTTCTCCCATCTTTGGTAGCCGATTATGATAATAAGTTATCAAGTCCATCATATTACTACCAACTATAGCGATGACCGGTTTCACCAAAGTTCACTCCTCGGTTAGTAAATTCCGAAATTTAGCTACTGATTTATCGCAGCTTTGAGCTAAAATTTCATAATCGTTACCCATAGTAACAAACTGAACCCCTTGAGAAAACCATTTTGCCGCTTCCTCAGGAAGAGGAGAAGCAGCTATTCCCACCGGAACCTCAGCTGAATGAGCTTGAGAAATAACGACATCGATTGCTTCCTTCACCCGGGGGTGGTTCACCTCTCCCAGCAACCCTAAGGAACCGGAAAGGTCCCAGGGACCGATAAATAGAGCACCGATCCCAGGAATCTTGATAATCTGATCCAGGTTTTCCACCGCTTGATAATGTTCAATTTGAATGATCACCATCAGTTCCTGATTTGCTCTTTCTATATAGTCTTTACCTCTTCGGCCATATCTGGCCGCCCGTCGAGGGCCAAACCCTCGCATGCCTTCTGGAGGGTAAAAACAAAAGGAAATCGCCTGCCGGGCATCATCGACCGTCCTCACCCAGGGGATCATAACCGCCGGAGCACCTACATCTAAAACTTGCTTTATGTAAGTTGGTTCATTTCCCAACACCCGAACAATGGGAACCACGTTTTGGGCGCTGGCAGCTATGAGATGCAGCTGAATAGCTTCAATTCCTAAAGAAGCGTGCTCTCCATCAATTACTAAAAAATCATAACCAGCTTCCCCTAAGATTTCGGTAATGGTTGGATCGGTAAAAGAGACCCAGCTACCGACACATGGAGTTTTGGCCGCCAGCTTCTCACGTAGCTTTTGCCCTAAGGCCATATTAGTTCTCCTTCCTTAGTTGGCTTATTTTCCCCTTTATCCAACGAGCATATTCCGCTACCGCTTCTTCCATAGAATAGCGAGGAGCAAATCCCAGTTCCTCTTTGGCCAAAGAGATGTCCAAGGTCTCTCCTCGAGGAAATAGTTTACCCGGACCAAGTACTACTTCCCGAGGTTCATCGCTATGTCTCTGAGCTAATTTAGCCAAATCAGGAAAACTGGTTACTTCATCGGTAGCAATGTTAAACACTCGATGCTGGAGGTTTTTTTTCTCGTAAGCCAATACTGTTCCCCAGGCAGTATCTTTTACATAGGTAAACCCTAACTTTTGATCTTTACCTTTTTCCAGATAAAGATTATCTAACCCTTCAATGGAACCTAAAAGAGTTCTAAAAACTGGAGTCATCTCCGATGGGAAATATCCCGGACCAAAGAAAAAGTAGGGACGCACTATGCGGACGTCTAATCCATAGTGATTACCGTACTGCAGAGTAAGGAACTCGGCTCCAGCCTTACTGGCTCCATAGAGGTCAGAAGGGTTAGGAGGATGGCTGAGCTCTCCTGGGCAATATTTAGTTTCTCCATAAACAGCTCCCGAACTCACATAAAGGAACTTCGGCACTTGATAAAGGCGGGATAACTCCAGCAAGTTTAAAGTACCCACCACATTTAGCACGCTGCTCGGGTAAGGGTTATCCCAATAGCGGGGAGAAGCCATCACTGCCGGAGTATGAATAACCCCCTCTATTTCTTGGTTATGAGATTGGAAAGTTCGAACCAGACTGGACCAGTCTAAAACATCCCCTCTTACTGAGACAATTTTATCCTGATATTCTTCCAGATAATCAAAAGAACGGGGTTTTAAATCAAAGGAAATTACCTCTTTCCCCTTTTGGGCTAAATAGTAACTCACCCAGGAACTCAAAAGCCCCGCTCCACCAGTGATAAGAATAGACATAGAATTACCCCCTAAACAGCAAAATGTTAAAGATTTTTAGCTAAAAGTGAAAACAATTTTGCCCCCTTCCCCTTTGAGTGCTTTTTCAAAAGCTTTTTGATACTCTTCCAAGGAAAAACGATGGGTAATTACCGGATCCACTTTCATCCGGCCAGAAACTAAAAGTTGTTCGGTCTTCTCCCAGGTATCCCAGATCTCTCTCCCAAAAAAACCGTAAATCTGAGCTTCTTTAAAAACGATATCCGGCGAAACCTTAATCTCCAGCGGGGACTGAGATTGACCCAAGATAAGTAATCGTCCTCCTACTCGAAGATAATCGAGTGCCTCCCTCAAAGCAGAGACGCTTCCTGAGGCTTCAATTACCACTCCTGGACCCCGGCCGGCAGAAACAGTCAGCTCTTGCACCGCCTTAGTAACTGACTCTGTCTCGGGATTGATAAAAAAGTCGGCTCCCATCGAACGGGCAATTCTTAACCTTTCCTCTTTCGGGTCAACAGCAATAATTCTTTCTGCTCCCAAAATATGACAAAAACCAATAGCAAACTGGCCAATAGGGCCACACCCAATAACTACTACCGCTTCCCCCTCAACTTCCCCTTTTTCGGCTGCTCGGTAAGGTATACCCATAGGCTCTAACATGCATCCTTCCTCCCAGGAAAGAGTAGGAGGAAGTTTACGAGTAGATACCTCAGGAATGACCGCATATTCGGCAAAACAACCGTTTATCGTATGACCAAAAAGTTGCATATTCTCACAGGTGTGAGGTCTACCATGTTGGCATTGCCAACATTGTCCGCAGGGAATATGGGTTTCGGAGGCAACTTTATCTCCCACTTTGATGTTTTTTACCCCTTTTCCCACTTCCACCACTTCTCCGGCACACTCATGGCCGGGAATAAAGGGTAAAGAAGGGATAATTGACCGAGCAAAAGCATCCCATTTATATATTTTAATATCGGACCCACAAATAGCGGCTCGGTGCATCTTTACCAGGATTTCTTTTTCTCCAGGTTGAGGAACTGCCATTTCCTGAAGTTCAAAACCTTTTTCTTCTCGGGTTTTAACTAAAGCTTTCATGATACTTGTCCTTTCTAAGTAATCATAAGGGGAGAGCACCCCCTTATCAACCCCGACTATAATGGGGGCTTCGCCCCTCTTATAAATCCCCCCAAAGACAAAAAATACAAAAAACGTAAAGAAAATACATAAAAAACAACCGAGGGAGAAAACGTCCCTCGCTATAAGGGGGTAAAACCACTATAACCCCCGAAAGGCAAAGACTAACTTGAGGAAGTGTATTCTCTCCCTCAGTCTTCTGCGTTGTATCCCTTTTCGTCATGCCCGAAATTAGTAATCGAGCATCTAAAACAGTTTTCCACCTCTCTCCCGGAAGGAGAGGATTTCGTTTTCATTGTCACTTGGTGTATCACACAGCATGAGGGTCTATTCTTTAATCATAATCCTGACAAAAACCGATAAATTTCTCCCACAAAAGGGGCAAATCTTCCCCTTGAGCCCGAACTACCAGGTCATCTACCTGCTCAACTCCAGTCAATTTTATCATCTTTTGCACCTTTACCGGCTGGAAGAATTCCACTTCAATCGTGTAAGGTGGATCAAGATTAAAAGGTTTTATCCGAGTTATGCTTTCTGCTCCTTCTTTAGCTTTTTTCCGTATTTCTTCTCTACTTTTTGCCAGAGGCAAACACAACGCACTGTGTTGGTTAATGGCTTGTTTAACCGTAACCGTGGGGATATTACCCAAAAGGTTCCGAGCCTCTTCTACTCCCTTGGAATCACCTGTAACCAAGACAAGAGGTATACCATAAAATCCAGCAATAGCGGCTTCCATCCCTATCTCTCCCATCAATACCTGGTTGAGACGCAGACTTTTAATAGAGTGGTCATAAGTGTGAGGTAAAAGGCTACCTTCGGTCTGGGCCATGGCATGAAAACCTACCATCATAAAACCGTTAATCTCTTTATAGACTTCTCTTAAAAGAGGGTAAATTTTACGAGGTTTTCCCATAACTACTCGGGTTTTGGAGGAAACTTTAGCCAGGTTAAGATTCAAGCCAAAATAGTGCATATCAAAAATTATTACTTCTTCTGCCCCTCCGGCTTCGGCTCCTTCAATTGCGGCATTAACATCGGAAAGAAGATAATCCCTCGCTTCCTGATAGAGAGCAGAACCGGGTCGGGCCTGCTCATCATTGTCCACTACTCCTGAAGCACCTTCCAAATCAACTAACATCAAAATTTTCAAAATGCAACCCTTCCTTTCACGTAAATATCGATTCCAGTCTACCAGAAGAAAGAAAAAATAAAAAGTTTAGTTTTAATAAAACTAAAAAAGGAGACAATCTTATCCCAAGTTGCACTATAAGTGCCAGAAATCAGCCCTATATCAGGTCTTTTCTTTTGGAGATTCTCATTTTCCG
>JASGLU010000090.1 GCA_030156825.1 Candidatus Atribacteria bacterium
AAAGGACTTTTCTCTGGCTAAGGAGGAGCTTCTGTCCATCAGGAGGGCAAAGTATGAAGTTAGGGAACCCTGCCTTACACAAAACTCTTGACACTATGTCTCTTTATTTTTTTATGGTTGTTAAAGACCTACAATAAATTTACACTAACGAACAAATCAGGGGAAATACTGCAATGGAATAACACCTATGGAGACCCTCAAAGAGGGACTTGACCTATTGCAGACAGTATCTTCACAATAGAGGGGAGGTGATAAATGAGATAGCGTGGCCACAAGAGTCAGAGGGTCACTCGTCAACGCTTTTAGTGACTACCGCAATTTGAATAAAACTAAAACAGCTGTCATTTGAAATTTCAACAGAAAAAACAAGAGAGGTGACTCTATATTTATTCTTAATTCTTTCTTAAGGAATATTCAGCAACACACTTCAAATCTCTGTTTCAAATACTTCCTGAATAATGCTCCTCAAATTGGCCAATCCCTTTACAGCTAGTTCTTCACCTGTTTCTGCGAACTTCCTCCAGATGGCACACTGCCTATTCAGCTCTTCAAAGCTTGGATCAAAAGACTCAATCACTACCGGACCCTCATAACCTACATCTTTTAAAGCAGTAAAAAATTCTTTCCAGGGCACCAGTCCTGTGCCAGGTATACCCCTGTTATTTTCACAAGCATGGACATAACCAAGGTATTTTTTGCCACAGATTTCTACTGCATCTCTAAAGCTTGTTTCTTCTCGAATCATATGGAAAGAATCAAGATGTACCTTCACGTTATCAAATCCTACTTCTTTGCAATATCGCACAGCATCCTCAGCTATATTCAAAAAATGAGTTTCAAAGCGGTTAACTGGTTCTACAGCAATAACAACATCTCCTCTCTTTTTTGCGTATTCTGCCACCTGTTTCATGCCTTCTATAGACCAATTCCATTCCTCCTCAGTTCTTGGGCGACCAGTAAGATAACCCCAGGCAGCGTAGTTCACCCCTCCAATTATCTTTGAACCTAACTCCAAATTAATATCGACCACCAACTTAAGATCTTCTACTCCTTTGGCTCGCACCTTAGGATCTGGGGAAATGAGATTATTTTCCTTATTCAGGGTTACCGTGGTTACTACTTCTATACCAACCTCTTCTACCTTTCTCTTCACAGCTTCTGTAGGAAAACTTTCTGGTTTGGAAATAAAAATATCCAGAACTTCACATCCTAATTCCTTAGCTTTAGATATAACCCAAAGGTCCTTTTCCGAAAATTTCTCCGTCCAGATAAATGTATCTACACCAAGCTTAAACATGTCACAACCCCCTTATTTTTAGTAATTTTTGACCTTGAAAAAAGGGAAATTTTAGATATTCATGCGTCTTGCAGACAAAATTCTTTGTATTGAGTCAAGAGAAATTGCAGCAACGACAACTACTCCGCTTACAGCTGTTTGCCAGTAAGGTGAAACGCCGAATATTACAATTATATTTTCTATGACACCGGTTATTCCTGCGCCAAGGACAGCCCCTACTGGATTTCCTATGCCTCCTGTTGGAGAAACGCCTCCTATCACGGAAGCAGCGATGGAAGGTAGTACCCATTCCTGGCCTATAGCAGGTTGGGAAGAACCAAGGCGTGCAACCATAATCATTCCAGCTAACGCAGCCAGCAAGCCTGATAAAGTGAAAGTACGAACTTGTATTTGATCTACGCGTATGCCAATTATTTTAGCTGCTTCTCTATTGTTGCCCACTGCGTACATATAGCGTCCGAAGAGGGTATACTGTGTTAAAAACATAATCAACAAAGCTACTATTAGCATCGTTATGAATGGTGTGGGCATGCCCAATAAGTCACCTTGACCTAGAAAGTAGATTTCTCTCGGAATCCCCGTAATTGCTCTACCGTGGGAAATTACAAGATTAAGTCCTGTATAAACACCTGACATACCAACGGTAACAACTAAAGAATTTAGGTTAAGTTTGGCTACCAAAGTACCGTTTAAAAAGCCACATCCTGCTCCCAATAGCAAACACATTGCAAAGGACAGCCAGGGGTTGTACCCAAGGTTAACCATTAAAACTCCACCAATAACCCCACAGAATCCAGCAAGTGCCCCAAGCGATAAATCCAGCTCACCTATTAATAGTAAACACGCTTGGCCTAGCGCAACAATACCAACAAAGGATAAGGAACGAGTTAATGCCTGTAAGTTATAAGTACTTAAAAAGTATGGTGAACCTATGGATGCAAAGGCAACAATTGCGAAAAAAGCAGTTATTACTCCTATTCCTCGAGTCCTTTTAAGGAGCCCAAGCATCTTAAACACAATTCTCTCTCCTTCCATTTTTTGCAGTTTTTGTTTTATTAGTTTATTTAGCTTTATGATGAAAGTTTTTGGTTTTCTGTTTAGACTCGAGAGACGCCAATGATTTCGTTGCTTTCTTTTTCCACAGTAACATTGATAGTAGCAGCTATAATTTCCGATATTTCGGCTTTTTCGGGATCAAACTCTCCTGTTATTTTTCCGTTATAGATAGTTAGTATTCTATTACAGCATCTTAGAAGTTCTTCAAGTTCCGAAGAAATAAGAATGATACCAATTTGTCTTTCTTCTGCAAGTGATTTCATAATACTGTAAATTTCTCTTTTAGCCATTACATCGATTCCCTTGGTGGGTTCATCGAAGATAATAACTTTTGGAGGAAAAGGATAAGAAACCGAGCGTCCTACAATCACCTTTTGCTGGTTGCCACCACTTAAGAACTGTATTTGTGTTTCAACTGAAGGGGTTTTAACCGAAAAAGTCTTAATAACCTCTTCCGTTATCGATCTTTCTTTTTGCAAAGAAACAAAAAACTTCTTTAAAGTTTTTTTTCCTAAAGCAACCCCAATGTTGTGGCGCACGCTTAGAAAGGGAAAGATGCCTTGATATTTACGTTCTTCTGGGAGATAAAATAGACCTTCTTTAATTGCATGGTGAGGATTTTTAAAGTGCACATATTTTCCGTTTAACTTTACTTTTCCTTCTTTCAGTGGTCTATAACCAAAAATGGATTGTGCAATTTCGGAGCGCCCAGAGCCTACTAAACCGTATAGTCCCAAAATTTCTCCCTGGTGGAGCACAAAACTGATATTAAGAAACCCGGGACCGGTTAGGTTTTCAACTTCTAATATCGTATCTCCTATTTTGCGGGGGCGAAACACTGCTCTGTCGTCTATCTCTCTGCCAGACATCATTTTAACGATCCAACTTTTATCAACTTCTTTAACTCTGGCGTAACCAACTTTTTTCCCGTCTCGCAAGATCGTTACTTCATCGCCGATTGTAAAGATTTCTTCAAGCTTATGAGAGATATAGATAACGGCTTTATTTTCCTCTTTTAGCTTTTTAATAACTTCAAAAAGGAGTTTTGTGTCTTCAGCTGTTAAGCTGGTTGTAGGTTCATCGAAGATTACTATCTCTCTGTCTTCCGTAGCAAGAGCCCTTGCTATTTGTAACAGTTGTTTGCTAGAAGGGGGAATTTCGCTCACAGTAATGTCACATCTTTCTCGGATGTGGAATTTTTCTAGGATAGGCGAAGCTACCTGAAACAGTTTTCTTTTGCTTACAAGATGGGAGCCTACACTTTTAGTTCTAAGAATGGGTAGCAAAAGATTTTCAGCAATTGTTATGTGTTCGAAAAGTTGTAATTCTTGAGGTACATAGGCAACTTCCTCAAAAACTTCGGGATAATCGAAAGCGTTTTTCCCGTTTATTAAAATTATGCCTTCGTCAGGTTGATAAATGCCGGTTAAAATTTTGACAAGAGTGCTTTTGCCAGCTCCATTCTCTCCAACTATGCAATGAACCGTTCCTTTTTGACATGAAACATCAACCTTGTTTAGTGCAATAACCCCAGGAAACTTTTTGACAATTCCTTTCACTTCCAGAATAGGATCTTTCATTTTCTTGTTTCCTTTCCTTCTGCAATTCCCGAAATTTCTAGAGTATAAACACCCCTGGCTGAGCAGAGAAAGAAACTAAGCAGCCAGGGGAAACGCTTCCAATATTAGGCACCTAAGTGCCAGGCAAACATTAGAACCCTTTCCAATCTTTTACGTTTTCAGGTATCATGTCTTTAGTAATAACCACATAACCTGTGTCTATAACTTTTGGAGTATGAAAACCGTTGTTTTGTAGCCATAAACATAGAACTGCATACATTCCTTGCATTTTGGGTTTCGTGCTCACGGAAGAATCGACTACACCTTCCTTGATGAGTTCTAGCAGTTGGTCTAAGTCGTCCAAACCAACGTGTAATATTTCTCCGGTTTTTCCAGCTTCTTTAATAGCAAGCCCTACCCCAATGGGACCCGCTGCGTTATGCGCGATAATACCATCCAAATCAGGATGAGCAGCAATAATGGAGGCGGTTTGTTTTTGAGCTTGCTCTATGCTATCATTATCTACGCCAGTAGCTACTATTTCAACTTCAGGGTGTTCTGCAAAAAACTTTTTGGAAGTTTCAAAGCGTATCTTGTGATTAGGTGCGGTAGGAACACCTTCTATTAGCGCAACTTTGTACTTTTCTTTGCCAGGTTTCTTTTCTTTCATTAGTTTTAAAAGACGCTCACAAGCCTCAATTTGTTGAGCTACAAAATCATTGTGAACCATCGTTAGTTCCATTCCTTCTGGAGGGTAGGAATCAAACACTACAATAGGAATCCCACGCTCTAAGATAGCTTCTAAAACAGGTCTGTTTCCTTCAGCATCTAATAAATCTATGGTTATGCCGTTTGGTTTAGTAGCAGCAGCTTGCTCTAAAATTCTGTTTTGTTCCACAACACTCGCTGTAGAAGGAGCTCTGTAGTCAATCACAAACTTGTCACCGGTAACTGATTCTAGGAAAGCAGCCATTTCTTTTGCTCCTTGAGTTACTTTATCAAACCATGGATGAACAACCTTTGGTACTATAACAAATCTGTATTCTTTGGCTCCCACTACTCCTATTGCCAGAGTAAGGAACATTAACGCACAAATACCCAACACCCATAACGTTCCTCTTTTCATGCTTTTAAGACCTCCTTTTTTAAATTCAGTAGTTGCATTCAAAATCTACCTATAGAAATAAATTATTTAAGTCATAAAAGCAGCCTTCACCTCCTTTTCATTATCAATTAATGTAGTTTCATAATTCATAATTTAACATATTTTTCATAACATGTTTTAAGAAATTCCAAACCTTTTTTGGCTATGTCTTCAGGAGATGCTATTTCCCGCCAAATAGCAACTTGCCATCCAAATTCTTGTTCCATAACTTTGGGAGTAAAAGACTCTACTACGAGCCACCTCTCGTAGTTGACTTCACTGAGTCCCTTAAAGACTTCGTCCCACTCTATATGACCATTACCTGGAATGCCTCTGTTGCTGGCACAACAGTGGAAGTGAAAAAGTAAATTTCCTGCTTCCTTGATGGCGTCGTACATATGGTCTTCCTCTATATTCATTTGAAAGGTGTCTAGGTGAATTTTAAGTTGGGGATGTCCTATCTCGCTGATCAAACTTTTGGCTTCGGCTGCCGTATTTAAGAAGTAAGATTCAAATCTGTTAACTGGTTCTATTGCTAGAAAAACGCCATACTTCTCTGCATATTCAGCTACTGTAGCCAAACTTTCTTTACAATATTCCCATTCTTCTTGCTCGCGAGGTCCTCTCTTTGCGGGTCCCCAGGGTGCATAAATGACTCCTCCTAACACATCGCTTTCTAGCTCGGCTGCTGTAGTTATGCATCTTTTCAGAAATTCGATACCATTTTGTCTGATTTTTTTATCTTTCGATGAAATATTAGTTTTTTCGTCCAAAGAAGTAGAACAAAGGCAGTTTATACCAACATTCTTAGCTTCTCGAAGCACGTCTTTGGTTATATTCAAAGACATAAAGTCTTCACTTAAGGAAATTTCCACACCTTCATATCCGAAACTTTTGATTTTTTCGAACACTGCCAGTTCCGATTTTGTAAGTCTTGGATAAAAAAGTAACCCGAAAACACCAAACTTCATTTTAAATCAGCTCCTCTCTTTTTCCTGCTTTTATGTTATTAATAGGACATATAGTTATTAATGGAACAAGTTTTGCAATTTATATAACATAAGCACCTGGGCTTGTCAACCGCCAAAAGGCCTTTATTGGTTACAATTATCGAAATATTATC
>JASGLU010000091.1 GCA_030156825.1 Candidatus Atribacteria bacterium
TGGAGAAGATCTTCTCCAACTTAAACCCGCTGCTAACAATCAACAGTGAATTTTATCACTTTTGCTGCTAATAGATAAGGTTATCACAATTTCCAAGTTTTTAAAAGATATCCTCTAAACTTCTACTCGAGTTTGCTCCAGATAAGGACGAAACTTTATCTCTTCTTCCTCTAAGAAAACTTCGATTATATCCCCTGGTCTAAAATTACCGCGAATGATTTCACCCGAAAGAGGATTTTCTATCTTTCTTTGAATTAAACGCCGCAGAGGACGGGCTCCATAATTGGGGTCATACCCTTCTTTGGCCAGATATTCTTTTACCTCTTCGGTAAGACGCACATCCATGTTTTGTTCCTTTAGTCTTCGCCGCAATCTGTTAATTAATAAATCTACAATCGCCTTCATTTCCTCCGGAGAAAGAGGATCAAAGACAATTATTTCGTCAATTCGGTTAATAAACTCTGGCTTGAAATAATTTCTAACCTCTTCCAACACTTTTTGCTTAACCGTTTCTAACCTTTTACGATCTTGCGAGTCAACCCCTTGAAAATGGTGGCTACCTAAATTGGAAGTCATAATTATTGCCGTATTACTAAAATCTACCGTTCTTCCCTGCCCATCAGTTAACCTACCATCATCCAAAATTTGTAGTAAAAGGTTAAAAACATCGGGATGCGCTTTTTCGATCTCATCAAAAAGAATTACCTGGTAGGGCCTTCTCCTTACCACTTCCGTGAGTTGGCCACCCTCTTCGTAACCCACATATCCGGGCGGAGCTCCAATAAGACGGGAGATAGAATGTTTTTCCATATATTCCGTCATATCAATTCGCAGTAAAGCTGTCTCATCTCCGAAAAGAAACTCCGCTAAAGCTTTGGCTAACTCGGTTTTGCCCACTCCGGTAGGACCTAAAAACAAAAAGGAACCTATTGGTCTTTGCCCTTCGGTAATACCGGATCTTGAACGTCTAACCGCTTCAGAAACTGCTCGCACCGCTTGTTCTTGGCCTACGACTCTTTTGTGCAATTCGTCTTCCATGCGAAGCAGTCTCTCCCTTTCTTCTTCTAACAGTTTCGTAACCGGGACCCCAGTCCAGCTGGATACTATCTCGGCAATATCCTGTCCGTTTACCACTTCGTTCATTGCTTTTTCTCTCGCCCATTTTTCTTTCTCTTGTTGATATTTTTTCTGAAGAGCATCGGCTTTATCCCTCAGCTGAGCAGCTTTTTCGTATTCCTGTGCCTGAACTGCCGCCATGCCCTCCTGGGCTAACTTCTGCAATTCATCCTCCATTTGTTTTAATTCAGGAGGGATACTCTGAATTTCAATTCTCTTTTTGCTGGCCGCCTCATCCATCAAATCGATGGCTTTATCCGGTAAAAACCGATCCGGAATATATTTATCAGAAAGCCGACAGGCTACATCGATGGCTTCGTCACTAATTTTTACCCGATGATGGGCCTCGTATTTATCCCGTAAACCCTGAAGAACTTCTCTTGCCTCCTCAACCGAGGGTTCATCTATAAATACCGGTTGGAAGCGACGTTCCAAAGCCGGGTCTTTCTCAATGTACTTCCGGTATTCGTCTAAAGTAGTGGCTCCAATACACTGAAGTTCTCCCCGGGCCAGAGCCGGTTTCAACAGATTAGCCGCATCAATCGCTCCTTCAGCCGCACCCGCCCCAACTACTGTGTGCAGCTCATCAATAAATAAAATTACCTTACCGGCGGATTTTTGTACTTCTTCTAATACCGCCTTTAATCTTTCTTCAAATTCACCCCGGAACTTAGCCCCTGCCAGAATGGCCCCCATATCCAAGGCCACAACTCGTTTATCGCGCAAATTTTCAGGAATATCCCCCTGAATTATTTTCTGGGCTAACCCTTCCACGATAGCGGTCTTCCCTACTCCCGGATCACCAATGAGAACCGGATTGTTTTTAGTTCTCCGGCTTAAAATCTGAATGATTCTTTTTATTTCCTGATCTCGTCCGATTACTGGATCCAGCTTACCCTCACGAGCCAAACGAGTAAGGTCTCTGCCATAACGCTCTAAAGACATGTATTTGCCTTCAGCATAAGGGTCTTCAATTTTCCTCTGACCCCTTATTTCCTGCAGAGCCCGATACACTTTTTCCACATCCAGCCCCCGCTCTCGGAAAAGTCGGTGGCTTAACCCGGTTTCTTCTCTAACCACCGCAATGAGAATATGTTCTACCCCCACGTAAGAATCCTTCAATCTTTTAGCTTCCTCGGCCGCATTATCCAAAACCGATTTCGCTCTCGGAGTAAGATAAATCTGAACCTGCTGTCCCCCCTCATAGTATACCTGGGGCCATTTTTCCAGCGCTGACTCCAACTCTCTCTCCATAGCTCGCGGATCAACCCCACATTTTTCTAAAATCTGGGAGCCTAATCCTTCAGGTTGTTTCAACAAAGATAACAACAAATGTTCCACATCCAACTGATTATGGTGATGCTCTAATAGAATCTCCTGTGCTAAGGAGATAACCTCTTTCGCTTTCTCGGTAAATTGATCAAACCTCATAGTTTAATCACCTCTTTTCACTCTGTAAGCTCGCCCTGTAATTTCCTTTCCAACTGTTCTTTCTCCTGCTTCAACTGTTCCACCTGAACGCTTAACTTCATAATTATTTCCACCCCTGCCAAATTAACTCCTAACTCCTGAGTTAAAAATCTGATTCTCTTGATTTTTTCCAAATCAGAAAGATTATAAAATCGCACATTGCCTTTGCTTCGAGCCGGCTTTAAGATTCCCATCCGCTCGTAATATCTTAAAGTTTGAGGATGAACCTGAGCTAATTTAGCCGCCTGACCAATGCTAAAACGTTTGTTCGTTTGTTCTTTCCTATCCATGACAAAACCCTCCTTACACCACTAATAAGTGTTCACGAGGGTTCTCTTTCCGCATAGAAGCTAACTGTTCAAACAGCTTTCTTTCTTTTTCGCTTAAACTTTTCGGAACCACAATCTCTACCTTAACCAACTGATCACCCTTGCTCTTATTTTTTAAGTCGCGCAATCCAAGACCCTTTAGCCTGAAAGTAGTCCCGCTCCGAGTGCCAGCAGGAATTCTCATTTTTACCCGCCCTTCTAAGGTAGGTATTTCCAACTCACCCCCCAAGATTGCCTCAAACACAGTAATCGGTACCTCAAGTAACACATTATTACCCTCTATTTTAAAGAAGGGATGGGGTTTAACTTTAATTAAAAGATAGAGGTCTTTCCCTCCCAGCACTCCTGGCACTCTCAACTTTGTTCCATCTTTAATTCCTGGAGGAATGGTAACATTGACCGCTTTACTTTTCCTTTCCACCCCGCTTCCTTTGCAAGCAGAGCACAAAGTTTGCCGAGAGTCCTGACCTGTCCCCCCACATTTATGGCAAATATCTTCGTAATTAACCTTTAAATTGCGAGTGCTACCCCGGTAGCCCTCTTCAAGAGAAACTTCTACCTCCTTGCTTATTTGAGGAGCGCTCTCGGCTGTTTTTGCCTTCTGAGCAGTAGCGCCAGTTTGGTCATAAAATCTAAAATTATAAGGACGAGAACTAGTTTGCCCTTCCCATAAATCTCCAAAAAAAGCCTTAAAAAAGTCACTAAAATCGCCTAAATCTCCGAAGCTAACGTTTTCGCTTCGCCACTTTCTCTCCCCACCACCATATCGACGAGAGAAGTCTCGCCAAAATTGTTCAGTATCCTGCTGATCATAATTGTTCCAGGCAGAACCTAACTCGTCGTACCTCTTCCTCTTTTCCGGATCACTCAGAACCTCATAAGCCTCATTGATTTCCTTAAATTTTTTTTCGGCTTCTTTGTTGCCCGGATTTAAATCAGGATGATACTTACGGGCTAAGCGTCTATAGGCCCGCTTTATCTCTTTTTCATCTGCTCCTCGATTTACTCCTAAAATCTGATAATAATCTTTAAATTCCATCCTCTAACATCCACCTCCCTCATCAGGTAGGGGGAAGACCTCCCCCTACCTTTTTGTACAACTACTCTGTCTTAACTTCAACTTTCTTTGGTCGAGCTATTCCCGACTTGGGCAAGTGGACTTCCAGGACCCCATTTTTATAAGAAGCTTTGACCTGATCCACTTCTACCGGTACGCTCAGAGCAAAAGAACGGGAAAAAGGACCGAATGCCCTTTCTCTGCGGATAAACTTGCTTTCGTCTCCCGGGAACTTCCTTTCTCCCTTGATAGTCAACTGGTCACCAGAAACGGTAATATCGATTTCTTTTTCTTCCACTCCCGGCAAATCTACGAAGAGTACAATTTCTCCCTCTTCCTCTTTTACGTCTACCGGGGGTAACCAGTTGAATTCTTCTTGTCTACCCCTTCGAAGAACGCTATCTTCAAACAATCGATCAACCTCCTTTTGGAGAGCAGTCAACTCTCGAAAAGGATCCCAACGACTAATAGCCATCAGTTTTCACCTCCATTTACTATCTTTGACCTTTGTCGCGAATTATTATAATTCTTGATAATTACTTTGTCAATACCTTTGGTCAGAAAACGTCAAAAAATAATCAAAATTTATATGATTTCTCTACCGGTTGGAAGCCAACCTCAGGCTTTGAGTGTAATATTCGAGAAAATATCTGGCAGACTGTCAGGTATGAAACAAAAAGAAGAAGTAGCTATCTAAGAAGTATATCAGAGTAAAAAAATAAACAAAGAATAAAACAGAAGATAAAAGTTAGAATTTAGGTTCTAAATGAAAAAGGCCCCAGCAACTGGGGCCTTTTTACGGTCGTTTGTTAATTACAGTTTCCGAACGCTTACTGCCTGCGGACCTTTTGCGCCCTGCTGGACTTCAAATTCTACCGCTTCACCTTGTTCCAAGGTTTTGAAGCCATCGCTTTCAATAGCAGTATAGTGGACGAAAACATCCCCACCTTCATCAGACTCGATGAAACCGTAGCCCTTTTGGGCATTGAACCATTTAACCTTACCTGTTGCCATGTAAATTTAAACCTCCTAAACTTAAGTTACGAGCTCGCGCGGGCTCAATAAAGAGAGTATCATTCAAATGGAACCCTGTCAACTACTTTCGACAAAAAAATTTATTTGTCTTTTTCTAATTTCCCGAATTATCCAGGTAATATCAGAAAAATAACCCTCTCTTAAAAAATGTCCCCGCCCATGATACAATACGGCAAAGATAACACTTGAGGAAAGAAGAGAGAACTTTTGACCACCAAAGAAGAAGCAAAGATAAAAAAACGGTTTTGGGAAATTGACTTTTGGCGAGGGATAGCTGTTATCTGCATGATCATTTATCACCTTGCTTATAACCTTACCTATTTTGGTCCTTTCAACCTGACTCTTTATCGGGGACCTTGGCTATATTTCCAACGGCTGACCGCTTCCTCTTTCCTGTTTTTAGTCGGTCTTTCCCTCTCCATTACTTACGATCGAGACCTGAAAAAAGAAACCTCATTTCTCTTTCATAAGTACTTAAAGCGAGGGTTAAAGATTTTTTCTTATGGGCTTTTAATTACCTTGGTGACCTGGCTCTTTATGGGCGAGCTCTATGTTAGATTTGGAATTCTCCACTGTATTGGAGTTTCCATCATCTTAGCTTATCCCTTTTTGGCAAAACGTTCTATCAACTGGATCCCGGGAGTTATTTTTATAATAACCGGATGGATACTTCACTATATGGAGTTTCCTTTTTCTTACCTACTTTGGTTGGGATTAAAGCCCCATCAATTTTACACTATCGACTACTTCCCTCTCCTACCCTGGTTTGGAATCGTGTTGATTGGAACCACCGTGGGAAAATTGCTTTACCCCAGCTATAAAAGAGCTTTTTCCATTCCGGATTATTCCCATCTTTTCCTGATCAAGGGTATTAATTTTCTGGGCCAACATTCGCTGTTAATCTACCTTATTCACCAACCGATTATTCTTCTCATCCTGTTTCTATTAGGTTGGGTAGAGTTGACAACGTTTTAAAAATTAGTCACTTTCGAAAAAACCCTGTTACCTAATTTTCCCTATTTCTATCTCCTGTAAACGACTATCAGGGGGGTTTACCCCCCCTAATAACCCCCCTAAAACAATAAAAACATTTAAAAAAGCAAAAAATATAAAGGATTAAAAACAAATACAACTG
>JASGLU010000092.1 GCA_030156825.1 Candidatus Atribacteria bacterium
GCGAAGAGCCATTTCCCAGCTCCTGGCCAACTTGCCCTCACACTGTATATCCTGAGGGGTAATGATTTCATTCCAGCCGTTCTCCGGGTCACAGAAGATAACAGGACGAACCCTCTCAAGGGCGTTAATGCTGTACCAGAGCTTGCGCTTCTCCTCCTGTTCAGGAAGTTCGGCAAGTTCTCGTACCTTCAACGCCAGCTCCCGAAGGACCTCGCGCTCCCAGGGAGTAACCTGAATTTCCTCAATCTGGAAAGATACACGATACAAAGAAGCAACAGTCTGGTCAGTTAAGGGCTGCTCACCCACTCTTTTCCCTCCATGCTGGGAACAACGAAAACAATAATCTCAAGTTCCCTTTTCTAACTAATCATTCCAAAACATACACAGTTTTACCAATGTTATTGGTCAATCGGTGCAGCACTCCCACAAAACTAGAATATTTACTTTCATTTCCTCCTTTTAATCATAATAAGAACTCCTGTAACCACATTTTCTTCTATTCTTAGGAAAATGCATCCGTTGGAAAGTTTCTCCGCTCAACCTGCTTCAGTGGAAAAGTTCAAGAAAATTTGAGCAATTTAATACCTTCCGGCATCGGCTTTCGTTCCATATGGACTCCCTCTATAACTCCTACTACTATTTCACAAAGATAAAGAACCTTGTTCCCTGTTTCAAGGTGACCCCCATAAGCTTTCTCAGTATCAGACACCACAGCGTGTATGTGAGGCTGACCTTTGGCGATTACACCACTAAGTGACAAAAGCTCATAAGGACCTTCACATTTTTCAAAATGCTCAACGGGGGGAAATCCAGTAGTAGTAACCCAATGAAGGTGTACCTGACTCAAGGTTCCAAAACCTGTCATTATTAAACCATTTTCAATTTTTTCATACTTGATAAACTTTTCCACAGACTCCAACACGAATTCACCAGGAGATAAGCTTAATATTGCCACTTTACTCAATGAAGCAAGTCTATACTCCACAACAACTTCCCCCTTCCATTAAGGTAGCCTATTTAATCAAGGTCAAGCACAAGCCCCAGTCCTCTCCATAGGAAGGAAAAGGAGGGGTCTTTATCCTTCCTATCATATCTGCTTCAACACGAGCTGGATCGGAACTAAACCATTTTCCTTTCCTTGGATCAAACCATCTTGCTTGATAAGGAGCAAATGGTATGGCTCCGCGAATAGTTGTTGGAGGACAATCTTTTTCAAAATAGACGAGAAAGAAGTCTTTTTCTTTTGTTCTCGCACAAAAAGCCCATCCCCTGTATCCAAAAGGATTTCCAGCTTTGTTAGGTGTCACAAGATCCGCCATAGGTTGAAGATCCCGATATCTTAATCCTTCAACCATGACAAAAGCAAGAATGTGCTTTATTTGGTTTGCTGACTCGAATTGTAAAGCTTCCCACATTTTATACCTTGCACCTTCTTCAACGTCTCCTCCCCACAATCCTTGAGCACCATAAAAATGCCCGCCAAAAGCGCCTGAAAGAAATCCACCGTAAAGTGACGAACGAAAATTAAAATTTGCATCTTCAGAAGTAGCAGGAGGATTATCATCGGGAAAGCCCGGATAATATGGCTCTCCATTGATTGCTGGCAAAACGGGTTCGGAATAAAAAATCTCTGTAAGATGCCAATAATAATCGTGTTCACGCCAATTGCCAATTTGGTGCAATGAAAGCCACTTAGCTTCGCGAGGGGTACCAAAATTAATCAAGGTTGACGGGGAAGAATTAGCGCTTACCAGATTACCAAAAGGAGGGGGACCATATTTCTCTATTACCAAATTAGCTGGTTCATTAAACTCCCGAGAAGGTATCGTCAAAGCATGCCAGTCAAAATGAATAGGACTCAAAATGCAATTGTTGGCTTGATAACGAGAAAATACATACTGTATATAACGAGCATAAGTATCAGGCCAGTCATAGAACTCTTTCCAGCACTCACTACAATCCCTTCGAGCTGCCTCAATAAAAGGAATGAAACCCTGTGAGTTAAGATAATCAATTTTCCTATCAAGACATTGAAAATACCGGGGGTTAATCTTTGTTACATCTGGAAAAACATCTTCATAGCCTGGAACCCTTCCAGGAAACAAGAATGGTCTTCCACCCTCATTGTGTACATCTTTTGCATACCATGTGTCACCATGCCTCCAAGCATCCCTTACTCCAACTTTTTTGGGGTTATTCATACGAATAAAATGCAACTTTCCATCATGAGCCCAATTGGGTAAAGCAGCAATTAGAGCTACAGCATTAAAACCTTGACGCTTGCGGAACTTAACTATATCCTTGAAACCCATGGTTGGACCAATTTGGCGTTCTTTTTCATCTTCATACCATTTAAACCTAAATGTAGCGGCTGCCCACCAAGCATCGCCTACCAAAAAACACGGAGTTCCATCTGCATACTCGAGCGCATGTCCATTTTCGGAAGGCCTAATAAACCCTCGCCGACAAGGATTCTCCCTTTTCTCATCTTCCGTCCATTCTACAGCTACGAAATCCCCGCTAAATCCATTAAGGCCTGCGTCTTGCTGGTTCGAACCGCTAACCCACTTCCAATGTCCAGGTTCTGTAGCTACCAACCTAACTTTAAAAGTATTATCTCCATCCCAAAAACCGAACACCCGCTTACTGAAATTTGGTCCTACCAAATCAACCCATACGTCAACTTCTTGATAAGGATTTTTATATTGTTTCGCAGCTCTAAGAACGATTTCCAGCTTTTCCCACACGTGCACTACGGCACTTTTGTCCTGCATTTATGTATCCCTCCTAATTAAAAAATCTTTGCATTACCCTGCGCAAAACTATCGTTAACGTCAGAGAAAGAAGAAAAAGTATAACCGCTACTGCACTACCAGAACCAAAATCCATCTGATCAAAAGCGAGATTAAATAGATGAATGCTGAGTGTCTCAGTAGCATGGTTTGGACCGCCTCCCGTCATAATAAAAACTAAATCAAACACTCTCAGAGAACCCATCAACAACAAAGCAGTAACCGTAGTAACGGTATGCCAAGAGAGAGGAATCACAATCCTGAAAAACTTTTGCAATTCACTAGCCCCATCTATTGTAGCTGCCTCGAGTATTTCGACTGGTAAATCCTGGAAACCGGCGTAAAAAAGCACGATTTTTATTCCCAACCACTGCCAGTAATCTCCAAAGATGACCCCATATATTGCCAGGCGAGGTTCAGCAAGGGGGTTTACATACTTAATGCCCAACCCCTTAAGTACTGCCCCGATACCAAACCAAGGCGTAAAAAGAATGTTCAAAGTATATCCCACTACCACGCTCAACAAAACGCAAGGAAGAAAAAAAACAAATCTGAAGAACCTAAAGGGGCCAATTTTCTTGTAGAGTAAGTAGGCCAACACGTAAGAAACGGGGATCTGAAGGGGCAAATTGATAAGCATATATTTAATAGTGACCCACAAAGACGACTTAAAAATCTCACTCGTAAATAAAGTTCTAAAGTTATTTAGACCAACAAACAGCTTTTCCTCCCCACCATACCAATGAAAAAGAGAAAGACGAAAAGCTTCTATCACAGGGTAGATGACTAATGAGCAATAAAGAGCCATCCCGGGTATTAGAAATAAAACAACCCATTTCCATTGATTCTTTCTCCAAGAAACCTTTTTATTTTTATTCTTTAAGTAAAAATCTGTTTTCATCCCTTAAGAGCCCCCAATGTGATACCTTGAACAAATCTTTCTTGAAGTAAAGAATAAATAATCATTATTGGTATAGAAACCGTAAGGGCAGCTGCAAATAGTAAGGTCGGCTGGGAAATATATTCCGCAAAAAATCCACGCATTCCTACCGGCAGGGTCCTAGAAGAACTTTTGTTTAGAAAGACCAAGGCAAGTAATAACTCATTCCACACATGAAGAGCCACAAGTGTTGCAACAGCAATAATCCCATCTTTTGACAATGGAATAACAATCTTACTGTAAATTCCCCAGTAGCTACAGCCATCAATAATAGCACTTTCCTCTATTTCTTTGGGTACTTGAGACATAAAACTGGTAAGGATCAAAACACTAAAAGGAATCTCGAAAGCGGAATAAACCAGACTCAAAAAAAATAGGTTATCAAAAGCGTGTAAATTCCTTGCAATTTCATATAGCGGAATCAATACAGAATGCAAGGATATCATATATCCAGCCGTAAAAAATATATACAACCCATCTTTGAATCGAAAATTGAATCTAGATAATGCGAAAGATACAAAAGTAGCAACAAGAAGAACGCAACCTAGAGTCACTATCTCTACAAAAAGGGTATTTTTAATATAGATATGCAAGTTACTTACGCGAATAGCTTGGATAAAATTTTCAAAATGCCAAACCTTTGGCAACCCCATGGGATTGGTAAAAAGATCCTCGAGAGACTTAAAAGCAGTTATCGTTATCCAAACAAGGGGAACCAGTAACAACATTGTATGCAAATAAAGCAAAAACTTACCTACTCTTTCTACTCCACTTAACTTTCTCAATTACCATTCCCTCCTAGCTCCCTTGCCGTCTTCTGACACGCCAGAAGACGGCAAGGGATAATTTCTTCAATAAGGCAGCACATTACGCGTGCAACACAAAACAGTCACTTACCCAAAAAATACTTTTCCGCTGCCTTGTTAACCTCCTCTGCTGCCTCCTCAGGGGTTAGTGAGCCATCAACAATACCTGGAACAGCTATTTTCTTAATAGCATTGTCAACTGGAGGAACACAAATTACATCTGTAGGTAATACCGCGCGCTTTGTCTTACCATATTCTTCAAGCTGCTTTATGAGAATGGGATGGAGTTTGGCCATAACATCCTCAGAAACCTTAACAACGACTGGTTGGGACCGTTCAAAGAACACGCCAGCTATCTCGGGAGACATCATCCTCTTGACCAACTCTATAACCTTAGATCTCTTAGGTTCTTCGAGTTTTGCGCTAATACCCCAACCGTGCACAGGACCACCAACCATACCATCTTGGTCTCCCAGCTGTCCAGGTATTTCGGGAAACAATGCCCACCCGACGGAATTGTTAAGAAAGTCTTCTCCCCCTAAAGTCTTCCAAACATTGACTTTCCAGCTTCCTTCGTAGTACATTGCTGCTTGGTTTTGTACAAACATCATCCTCGCAATATCTCGAGGAATTCCATTTAATCCCTCTGGGAAAGCTCCTGCATCAATAAGTTCTTTAAACAAACGCAAAGCTTCAATAAAACCATTCTCTGGTTTATTCCAACCGGTTACTTCACTTCCATAAGCAAGTTCTTTAATCTTATCTACTCCTGCAGTTCTAACCAATAATTGAGTTATAAACCAGGCGTAACGCCACTCCTTCCCTCCAGTGACAAATGGATAAGCTCCAACATTCTTAATTTTCTCGACTTGTACCATCAGTTCATCCCAGGTTTTTGGAGGCCCAGAAATTCCTGCCTTGGAATAAACATTTTTGTTATAATACAAACCCCCTATCTGAGCTATAAATGGAGCAGCGTATATTTCTCCCCCCTTAGTGGAAAAGGCTTCTATGGCCCGGGGTAAAATAGTCTCTCTCCAAGCTTTATCTTCTTCCAGGACCGGCGCCAAATTCATAAGTAGTCCTTTTGAACCATATTCCCAGCTTAAACTTATTACAACATAAGATACATCAGGGGGATTTCCTGCAGCCATCTCAACAGACAACTTTGTTCTAAAATCTGCACTTTCCAGACCTTCATGTTGAACCCTAAAATCCGGAAAGTCCTTTTCAAACTTTCTAAAAACTTCCTCTAAATAGGGAGTAACTGCGTCAGTAGGAACAAAATAGCTCATGACCCTAATGGTGGTTTTTTCCTGGGAAGCAGCAATACCAACTAACACCATTAAAATACACACCAAAATCGCCATGTTTGCTAAAAGCCGTTTCAAAGTCACTTTTCCTCCTTTCTTTTTGGTTTTGCGTCAATCCCACACCTTAAGCCTACACGGTAAAACCACTTTTCTGGCCTCACCCCCTTTAATCTTGCCTACCAGAATCTCCGCCGCTTCTTTCCCCAACTCTTCCAGGGGCTGTTC
>JASGLU010000026.1 GCA_030156825.1 Candidatus Atribacteria bacterium
TTGCACTAAAAATTACCACGCACGCTGGGACGTATTTCTCCCAGCGTTATCATCTTCTTCTCTGTTTTTTCTTCTATGTTTTTAGGGGGGTTATAAGGGGGGATACCCCCCTTATAGTTTATATCCAACCTCGGTCTTTCATGGCCTCTACTACCCGATTTACTGCGATTACGTATGCTGCCTGTCGGGGGTTTATTCTCTTTTCTTCGGAAGTTACCGCTACTTCTTGGTAGGCCTTGGTCATTTTTTTGTCCAGTTGCCGGTGGATTTCTTCCAACTCCCAGTAATACAGGTTCGCATTCTGGACCATTTCAAAATAGGAAACAGTTACTCCACCCGCATTGCAAAGGAAATCGGGGATGATGTGTACTCCCTTCTGATACAGGATAGAGTCAGCTTGGGGAGTAGTGGGGCCATTGGCTAACTCGGCTAAAATTTTGCTTTTGATCCGGGGAGCATTCTCCTCGGTTATTACATTTTCCAAAGCGGCTGGGATTAATATTTCTACTTCGAGTTCTAACAGTTCTTGGTTGGTTATTTTGGATGTGTTGGGAAAATCCACTACCGAGCCGGTTTTTGTTTTGTGTTGGTATACGGCTTTTGGATCTAACCCTTCAGGGTTTACAATTCCTCCTTTGGAGTCAGAAAGGGCTACTATCTTGCAGTCGAAGAGCTCCCGCAGGAGTGCTGCCGCAAAATAACCGGCATTACCAAAGCCTTGAATTGCTGCTCGAGCCTGGTTTAAGGCTATTCCCAGTTTTTTAGCCGCTTCTCGAATAACGAAAACCCCTCCGCGAGCAGTGGCATCGTTTCTTCCTAATGACCCACCTACCGATAGTGGCTTACCGGTAATTATTCCAAACTGATTTTTCCCCTGAATGATAGAATATTCGTCCATCATCCAGGCCATAATCTGCGGATTAGTATATACATCTGGAGCCGGGATATCTTTGTCTGGCCCAATGAAAGCAGCGATTTGGTCAATGTAACCCCGACTTAGCCGCTCGAGCTCCCCCGGGGATAATTCTTTGGGATTGCATATTATTCCTCCCTTGCCTCCTCCCAGAGGGAGGTCTAACAGAGAACACTTCCAGGTCATCCAGGCAGCCAAGGCCCGCACCGTATCAATCGTTTCTTCGGGATGAAATCGAATTCCACCCTTGCTTGGCCCACGAGCATCGTTGTATTGGACTCGAAAACCGGAAAATACCTTAACCGAACCATCATCCATCCGCACTGGAATAGCAACCTGTAGCTCTCGTTTGGGGTGCTTGAGGATTTCCAGCACACCGGGATCCAGCTTAATAATTGCTCCACACTCATCAAGTTGCTTTTGCATCATTGCAAAAGGATTTTGATTAGTCATATCACGACTCCTTCGTCTTTTGGATTTTTGGGGTAATTTTGCCTGAAAAAAACAAAAAGGCGTCCCGCAATCACCGGAACGCCTTTGTCCCACTTCAGCCATCATTAGCTTGGACTTCATGTTACAACATCCCCCTCAAAATTGTCAATTACCGGTTGGAGTTTTTTAGCTGACCTAAGTTTATAACATTTTGCCAAAACTCTTGGCTAACAACTTTCTTTTTGCCCTTCTGGATTCCTGATAAAAACGTTCAGGGATGGTAACACGGAGGTCTTTTTCCTCCGTGTTATTTTTTCCCCTTTGGGGTGGTTGATAAGAGGATCCTCCCCCTTATGGTTCTGTGGTAATATAAGAAGAAAACTTGAAAGGGAAAGGAGAATGAAAATGCCATCTATATTGGATAATTTGAAAAGTGTAACTAAAAAAGGAAAAAGTAAAATGGTGTTGCTGGTGGCCGATGGTTTGGGGGGTATCCCCCACCCGGAATTTGGCTATCAAACCGAGTTAGAAGCGGCTAAAACCCCTAATTTAGATGAATTGGCCAAGAGAAGTGTTTTGGGTTTGTCTTGTGCCGTTAACTATGGGATTACTCCCGGAAGTGGCCCTGGTCATGTTGGTCTTTTTGGTTATAACCCGGAAGAACTGACTATTGGCAGGGGAGTGCTTGAAGCTTTGGGAGTGGGCTTTGCGCTTGAGGCAGGAGATGTAGCTGCTCGGGCTAACTTTGCTACTCAGGATGCAGAGGGAGTGATAGTCGACCGCAGGGCAGGCCGCATCTCTACCGAAGAATGCTCCCGGATAGTGAGTAAAATTGAACAAGAAGTGAAAGAAATCGAGGGAGTTAAAATTATTTTAAAGCCGGGCATGGAACACCGGTTTGTTTTAGTGCTTCGGGGAGATGGTTTGGGAGACCGGATAAAAGATACCGACCCTCAAAAAGAAGGGAGTCGGCCTTATGAGCCGGAAGCGTTGGACCAGGGATCGAAAAAAACTGCTCGAGTTTTACGACTTTTCCTGGAAAAAGCCCAGAAAATAATTAAAGACGAACCCAAAGCCAACGCTATTTTGCTGCGGGGGTTTGCTCTACCTCCGAAATTGGAAAAATTTTCCGAACGTTACGGAGGAATTCGGGCTCTGGCAATTGCCATATATCCTATGTATAAGGGGATTACTCGCTTGTTTGGGTTTGATACCCCTGACATAGAAGGTACCTTGGAGGACGAAATTAATTACCTAAAAGAGAAATGGGAAGATTATGATTTCTTCTTTGTCCATTATAAAGATACCGATAAAGCCGGGGAAGATGGCGATTTCAGTAAAAAAGTTAAGTGTATAGAATATTTAGATAAGTTTATTCCCGAAATTCTTTCCCTTTCTCCAGATGTTTTACTGATTACGGCTGACCACTCTACCCCTACTCTTTTACACAGCCACTCCTGGCATCCTTCTCCCGTTTTGCTTTGCTCGCCTTATGCGGGGGCCGATAATTGTCAGCGGTTTACCGAGAGAGAATGCAAGAACGGTTATCTGGGCCAAGTACCGGCTCAGGCTCTTATGAGCTTAATGTTAGCCAACGGGCTCAGATTAGGGAAATTTGGTGCTTAATTTTAGAAAAAGGGTTCATCTTGCTTGGAGGTTTTTCCTGAGCAAGTTTTGACTAAACAGAGTAGAAGGGTTAAGTTCGACAAATAATTTGACCAACTCGGGGTCGAATTGCTGCCCCGAGTTGAGGATAATTTCTTTTTCGGCTTCCGCGGGGGATTTTGCCGGGGCATATGGCCGCTGGGTAAGCATTGCGCAATAAGCGTTTATGAGGGAAGAAATGCGTGATAGAAGAGGAATTTCCTGCTCCCGTAAACCCCGAGGGTAGCCGGTTCCGTCCCACCTTTCGTAATAAGAAAAAATGGTAGGGGCAATTGCCGCCAGATGAGAAAGAGACCGGGCAATGCGGTAACCAATTTCTGGAATTAACTTCACCTTTTTCCACTCTTCAGGAGAAAGAGTATTATTTTTTCTCAGAATTTCCCAGGGTAGACCAACTTTTCCTATATCGTGAAAAGTAGCCAACAGGTAAAGCTGCTCTAATTGTTCTTCTGATAGGCCAAGAGCTTTTCCCGCCAGCTGGTGGAGACGAATATACAAGAAGGAATTGAGGTGGTTCCCGGTTGCTTGATATATTTCCCTTATCGTTTTTTTAAGGGAAGAGAGAATAAAATCTTGAGTTTTGGAATCTTTCATGGTTTTTTGGTGATACATTGCTTCTTCTGCTTTTGCCATGACTTCTTTGATACATTGCCCCTCCCTTTCTTTGGTGGCTATTCCCAAAGACAAGCAAAGAGGAACGGGCTTAGCTTTTATTGCTTGGCTTTGTTGTGTGATGCGCTGGCCAATAGAGTGAGCGGTAGAGAAAGGGGTTTGCGGGAGTAAAATGACAAATTCATCTCCTCCCCAGCGGGTGATTATATCTTCTTGTCGGCAGGAGTTTTTTAACACCTGAGCCGTCATTTGTAAAAAGCGGTCGCCTTCTTCGTGTCCCAGGGCGTCATTTATCAGTCTCAAATAGTCTAAATCGGCGAAAATAAGGCTTATAGGTAGCTGTCGGCTGCTATTTAAACGGTTTATCTCTTCCTCAAAGAAAGCGCGATTATAAAGACCGGTTAATCGGTCATGAAAAGGTAAACCTTGATCGGTTAGTTTTCTGCACTCAGCCGCCTTTGAAAGCAGCAGATAGGCCTCTTTTTGATGATGAATGAAGATGTGACATTTTTCGTCTTCCATTTAGGTCACCGCAAACAACGGTTCGATAAATTAAATAGAGTTGCCCTCCACCGAGAACTGATTATAAATTATAGAAAATAATAACTCAAAATTACCACAATAATCAAGCTGGGCAACATGTTGATTGTTTTAAGTTTTTTGATTTCTAAAAGGCTGATTCCTAAACCAATGAGGAGCAGCCCACCGGTGGCACTAAGTTCGGTAATAATTGGGGTTGAAAAAAAGTTTTGCAGATAACCGGCAAAAAGAGTTAGCCCTCCCTGGTAGAGAAGGAGAGGAACGACCGAAAAGGCCACTCCCACCCCTAAGGAGGCAGCCAAGGCGATTGAAGAAAATCCATCCAGTAATGATTTGGCAAGCAGGAGATTGGGCGGGTTACCCAAGCCCTCTTCAATAGCTCCTAAAATAGTCATTGACCCCATACAAAAAAGGAGAAAAGAGGTAAGCAATCCTTCGGTAAAGCGGTCATCTTCGGATTTTACCAGCCTTTTAAGGCGATGGCTGAGATTATCGATTAGCGCCTCGATATTTAGAATCTCTCCGATTATAGAGCCCAGGACGATACTAAAAATCATAATTAGAAAGTTATTAGTTTTAATGGCCATCGAGATTCCCAGGGAGAGAGTAAAAAGGCCTATTCCCTGAAAAACGATGGTGGATATTTTTTGCGGTAGTCGAGCATGAATTAATATTCCTATGGTACTTCCCAGGATAATAGCACCGGCATTGACGATAGTTCCTATCACTTTTTTCCTCCTATTTTTAGACTGAACTAATAAACCTCCTGAGGTTAAAAAAACCTCCTTTGCTCACCTTCTTTTTTAAGGTTTTTGCGGGCTTTTGTAAAGAGAGGCCGAGGATTTTATTATTCACTGCTGTGGTAGAATGGTTTAAAATCCATGAGCGATAAACGGATCTGGCGACTGTCTTTGCTGGTCTTCCTCACGCGAATAAGAAGACCTTCCCTGCTTGAGGATATAACGGAAGGCAGTTTTTCAAAGGTAAAATTAATTTCGGGTATAATATCAAAATGAGAGATGTGGGTCCGTGTTTGAATATATTTAAGAGTATCTGCCATATTATCTGGGGCGAGGTGAGAGAATGGAAGATAATTTTACCAATATAGGAGCCCTGCCTGGAACACTTGTTTATACCGGAGATAAAAGAGAAGATTTTGCTGTATGGGTAATCGATTACAATATTGACGAATATAAGGAAACGGAGTTAAAGAGTGTTGAGGAATGTTTTCCGTTTAAAGATTCTCCGACCGTTACCTGGATAGATATAGTTGGGTTGCATAAAATCGAGGCGATCGAAAAGATTGGCAAACATTATAATTTACACCCCCTTATTCTTGAAGATATCCTCAACGTCAAACAACGCCCCAAGATAGAATATTTTGATGATTATATCTTTATAGTTTTGAAAACGTTGACTTATGATGAATTCTCCGGTATTGAGGCTGAGCAAGTCAGTATAATTGTGGGGAAAAATTTTGTTTTCACTTTCCAGGAGAGAAAGGGAGATGTTTTTGAACCTATCAGGGCAAGGATAAGGCATAACAAAGGAGTTATCAGGGAAAATGGAGCAGACTACCTTCTTTATGCCTTAATTGATGTTATTGTCGATAATTATTTTGTAATACTTGAAAAACTTGGAGAAGAGATTGAAGACCTGGAAGAGGAGGTAATATCTGACTCCTCTCCGGCGACTGTTCAGGCAATTCACAGGCTAAAAAGAAATCTCATCGAGCTGAGAAAGTCGGTCTGGCCGTTGAGAGAAATTCTTAATACTCTCTCTAAAGATGAATCGAGGTTAGTCAAGAAAACATTGATATATTTGAGAGATGTGTACGACCATACCATTCAGATTATAGATACGGTTGAGATTTTTAGAGACATGGTAAGCGGATTGCTCGATGTCTACCTTTCCAGTACCAGCAACAAAATGAACGAAATAATGAAGGTTTTAACTATTATAGCCACGATTTTTATTCCATTAACATTTTTAGCCGGTATTTATGGAATGAATTTTAGATACATGCCAGAGTTGGAGTGGAGGCTGGGTTACCCTTTGGTGCTCGGAGTGATGTTGGGTATCGGGATAGGAATGGTAATCTATTTCAAGAGAAAAAAGTGGATGTAGAGCGCTACTCGTGCGCATTATACCCGGCTAAGTCACCAATAAGTTGCAGGCTTTTTTGTGATTGTTATTTTTCTTCTATCATTTTTGCTTACGCCGTAGGCACTAAGGAAGTGTTCTCCTTCCTTAGTAGTCTTTTTCTATAATTTATCATTTTTGCTTGCGCCGCAGGCGGTCTACCATAGGCGGGGTTGGAAACTGTCATCGTTTAGAATCTGGGCGGTCTCCCCAGTTTGGGTAATAACAAACAGCCCCTGTCGATAGGCAAACTTATCGGCATCTTCCTCTATTACTATCCCGGCTACTGCGCCGGCTACTTTTCTATCTCTATATTCAGGGAAAAACTCTTTAAAACTGTCTAACCTCTCTATATGTTCTCGCACATCTTCCACTTTGAGGGTACTTTTAGCTTCTACTAAGACTGCATACTCTGTATCTACTGCCAGGATATCTACTTCCATCTCTTTCCCCTCTTTTTGGGCCCGGACTCGCTGGAAGATTCTATCTACTTCTATCCCTCGCTCACCTAACATCTTAGGGAGAGCTGGGACTACCAGACTTTCTACAAATTTTCCCCACTTGCCGGTCAAGGCCTGGACACTTTCACTCAGCTTTTCTATTTTTTTGTCAGTTTCCTTCATCCTCTCATCGGTTTCCCTCATCCTCTTGTCCGTTTCCCGGAACAACTCCCAGATTTCTTGCACCTCACTTTTTAGCTTCTCTATAGCCATAACCTGTTCCTCCTAAAACCTTTGCTCATTCAAATTATAACATATTTCTGATATCTCTCTTCTTCACCCCGATAATTTTTAGCCGGGGTTTCCCCGTTCCTGAATGTTTCTATCAGGGGTCTAAGTATTTAAACAACTAGGGGATAAAAGAATAAAAAGACCTGGATGCCCGATTACTAATTTCGGGCATGACAGAAAAGAGGCACAACTTAAGAAAGCGCTCACTCGAGTATTTGGGGTTCTTTAGTTTATTAGTTTACGCTGGAGGTGGCTTTATACTATAAGCGGGGAAAATTTTCTAACCCAAGTTGCATCATAAGTTCCAGAAATTAGCCTATATCAGGATTTTCCTTTTGGGGATTCCCATTTTCGGGTAAAAATCCGCAACTTGGGTTGAATTATGTCCTATAATTTTTGTAAAAATAGAAAAGTGGATGGCCATTGTGGTAAAGTAAACTTCATGGAAATTCTAAGAAAAGGAGGCCATCCACTGTAAAATAGATTACCAAAAAGTGAAGCATTACGCAAGGAGTTAACCCAAGTGAATCTTTGACGATCTGATCTAAGCAGAAGAAAACTGGAGGAACGAGAGTCCTGGTTGAGCATGATTAGGTCCTGATAGAGAAAGAGAGTCTGATAATGCGCTATAGTAAAATCAACAATCGTAAGCCTTCAAGTTATGAATCCACAACCATAGACTTTATGGTTGCTAACGCCGTTTATCCTTTTTGCAGCGAAAAGGGAACAATTTTTTTGAGATGTGCTAAAAAAGGATTACTAACCCAAGAAAAAAAGCAAGAAATCATTGGGCAGTTGAACATCAAAACAAGTGATGAGTGCGTAACATTAAGAGAGGAAATCAAAAGGCGGGTAGCAGAACGCCGGATAACTCGTCCTATAAAAGAATGGGTAAAAGAAGAAAGACCAAGAGAAATGCTAATGCGACTGGGGTCGGAAAGTTTGCCATTGTCCAAGCTTCTGGCCATAATCCTAAGAACAGGGAAAAATGGTGCGAGCGCTGAGGAGCTGGCGCACACTTTGCTCAACCATTTTGGGTCACTCAGGGCAATAGATTCAGCGCCAATTTCTGAGCTATCTAAAATTGAAGGAATTGGTCCTGCTAAAGCGGTTCAAATCAAAGCAGCACTGGAGCTGGGTAAAAGGTTTTTGCAGGAAAGAGCATTGACCAGGAAAAAATTAACCAAGCCAGACGACGTAATTAGCTATGTTTCTGAATATTATGTTCCTTACCTGCGGGATAAAGAAAAGGAATTTTTTAATGTGATTCTCTTAGACATTAAAAATAAACCCATTGATCATATTGAATTAAGCAAGGGAAGTGTGAATGCAACTATTGTTGATCCCAAGGAGATTGTTAGGGCTGCCTCTTTAAAATCCGCCTCCTCTGTTATTTTGGTTCACAACCATCCTTCAGGCGAAACTACGCCCTCCCAGGACGATGTTGAGTTAACAAATCGCATAGTATCGGCATGTGAGCTCCTGGGGATAAAGGTGTTAGACCATATAATTGTTGGCAAAAATATAGAGGATTTTTACAGTTTCGCAAAAGAGGGATTGATAAGATAAATTAAAAAAGGGATAATGAACCATAAGACAAGCTTGCGTACCTAATCCAGTAATAGAATGAACGCTTAACGTTTACCATTCTGTGTAGTTAGTGTTCTATGGGTTAAGTTGCTTAACCCAAGTTGCAATATAAGTTCCAAGTTATTCTCGAGATACAAAAAGAAACGAGAAGAAGATAAACACTTCATTCAATAGAACTCCGGGATAAGAGCTATTTCAACTAAAAAATAGCATAGCCTCACTTTTTATAGCCAAACGGTTAGACGACATTCCGCTTCTAAGCTTGGGGGAAAGGAAGTTTATTAAAATTATAAAATGTATCATAAAAGGAGGTGAAAAAATATGAAAAAAAGAAACCTTGGTTACTTGGGTCTGTTGGGCTTGTTAGGGCTATTGGGTTTCGTAACGGGCAATGTCGGTTTATTTGGTTTCTTCGGATTTTTTGGCTTCTTTGGTTGCTTCGCAGCTAATGATAAGGAGAAAGAGAAATAGCTAAAGAAACATTAGGCAAAGTTTTTGTTATAATGAGCAATATGAGGTGATTATGTGAAACTGTTAAGTTATAGAATCTTGCTCAGAGAAGAACCTGAAGGTGGTTATACAGTAATAGTTCCTGCTCTTCCTGACTGTATTGCATATGGCGACACAATAGAAGAAGCAATAGAGATGGCAAAAGAAGCTATTGAATTATATATAGAGAGCTTAAGAAATCATGGCAAAGAGATACCTTCAGAAGAAGGAATATTAGAATACGCTTTGATGGTAGAGCTTCATGCCTAAACTCCCATCCCTTAGCCTTTAAGAAGTTATCAAAGTGCTTGAAAGAAAGGGATTTGTATTAGATAGAATTAAGGGAAGCCACATATTTATTATCACCAGGAAATAAAAAGAAGAGCTATTGTTTCTCTCCATAAAAAAGATTTGCCAAAAGGTACGTTATTTGAAATTTTAAAGCAAACAGGTTATAAGTAAGGAAGAATTGGAAAAGCTATTATAAGCGAATTTAACAGGACTTATCTGGCTATGATTATCGCTTTTGACAAATTGTAGATGCTCGAGGAGCTCTCTTTGTTGGCTGTGGCCCGGGATGTCGGTGAGTTGAGGAATCTTATCCTCTTGGTTAACCATAATGTATCCCTCTTTATATGTTAAGGTCGGCCTTGACAGCCATTGCATGGCTTATTTACCAACAAACAGTTTTTATAAGTCCAGAAGTTGGTTTTTTAGGCCTAACGAATGGTACGCAACTATTAAAACTTCGTCAAAGGACAAACGGTGAATAAAAGCAAAAGCCTGTTTTTAAACCCCAATCTGCAAATTGTTTTTGGAATAACCTTGATGGGGGTTTTAGGGGTATCAAGCATTACCCCGGCTTTCCCTAAAATAATGAACCGATTTGGCCTCTCTCAGCAAGAAGTGGGTTGGTTGATTGCTGTTTTCACCTTACCGGGAATTTTTCTAACCCCTCTTTTGGGGATGCTGGCCGACCGATGGGGAAGGAAGCGCATTCTTGTTCCCTTTCTTTTTGTTTTTGGGATAGCCGGTGGGGCCTGTGCTCTGGCTCGGGGGTTCCCCCTACTTTTAATCCTACGTTTTTTTCAGGGGGTGGGAGCAACCCCCCTTGGTTCGCTCAATATCACTCTAATTGGAGACTTATTTTCTGGGGAAGAAAGGGTAAAAGCTATGGGATACAATGCTAATGTCTTAAATCTGGGGACAGCCAGCTATCCGGCTTTGGGAGGAGCGTTGGCCGCCCTGGGCTGGTTTTATCCTTTTCTGTTACCTCTTTTTGCCCTTCCTTTGGGGGTAATAGTCTGGAGTTGTCTACGGAACCCAGAGCCAGATGGCAAAAGTGACGTAAAACAGTATTTGCAACAAATTGGGCAAAACCTGAAAAAGAAAGAAGTCATCAGTCTTTTTATTGCAAGTGGGGTCACTTTTATTATGCTCTATGGTGCCTACCTCACCTATTTACCTCTTTTTATGGAGCAGTCTTTTGCCTCCCCTCCTTGGTTAATAGGCTTATTTATGTCCGGGATGTCTCTCACCAGTGCTTTCGTCGCCTCCCAACTGGGAAAGTTAAACCGGTTAACTTCCCAGGATAACCTACTTAAAGGGGCTTTTTTGCTCTATGCTCTGGCTTTTTTCCTCTTTCCCTTTGTCTCTCACCTGTTTGTTGTTTTGATTCCGGTTTTTGTTTTGGGTTTGGCCCATGGAGTATGCGTTCCTACTATCCACGCCCAGTTAGCCCAACTTGCTCCGGCAGAGTCTCGAGCTATTTTTATGTCCCTGAACGGAATGGTGTTTCGACTGGGACAAACTATCGGTCCTCTTTTTATGGGATTCATCGCCCAACATAGTGGGATAGAAAGAGTATTTCCCACTGCCAGCGGGTGGGCAGTGGGAATGTTAATTCTTCTTTGGTGGCTTAGAAAATAGGCGGTTTAGTTTAGGCCGCACATGCCGGTGCTACAAGAACTAACCCCGGTGTTACAGCTGGGGCAGCTCGAATAAGAAGTTTCTTCCTTATCTCCTACCGAAAAGGTAGAATTAAGTCTAACCGCTGCTCGCGAACCACAGAAGGGACACTTATTACCTTGATCCCTTTCCTCCAAAGGAAGGAGATCCTGATAGGTCTTTCCGCAATCTTGACATCGATACTCGTACAAAGGCATTTTTTTCACCTCTTTCTTTTAAAATTCCTCACCCAATAGGGTGAATCCTAAGCTAAGGAATTCCCCTATCCTGGGATTTGCCAAGCGATAACAGGTGGTGTTTCCTTTTCTTTCGCCCACCACTAATCCTCGATCTCGCAAAAGGGCCAGGTGCTGCGAGATATTGGCTTGACTTTGACCAATCTCTTTTTGCAATTCCTGCACACACAGAGGCTCTTTCTCGATTCTGAGTAAAAGCTGAAGTCGGGTGGGATGGGCCAAGGCCTTAAGAACCCAGGCCAGGCGTCTTATTTCGTCGCTGCTAATATTGGTTTCGATCATAATTTTTCTCCTCAAGAAAATATCAGTAATTTAGAATATTCTAATATATTTTTAAAGTTTGTCAAGGGAGGGCGAGGTTTAATTTTTTGCCAGTTCTTAATTATCAGATCCATTCTTATGATAAAATTAAAGCTACTTAAAGTGGTTAATTTGAATATAGTTTTTCCAGGAAGGAGGCGAAGTTTTATTTAGTACAAGTAAATCGGTGGAGAAACGGGATTATATAATAAATAATCAGCTAAGGAGGTTTAATTATGAGAAAAAAACTTGCTTTATTAGGGTTAGTTGGGATATTGGTATTGGGAATTATGTTTGGAGGAGTAGCACTGGCAGCCGAATATCAGTTTACCTTTTTAACCCATGCTGGTGAGGAAAACTCTTTTTGGGCGGCCGTTTATCGAGGGGCTCAAGATGCAGCCGACCAGTTGGGAGTAGATTTTGTGATGATTCGAGTTAAAGAGGAAGGAGACCTTGCTGCTCAGTTAACTAACTTTAAAACCACTTTAGCCCAAAAACCAGATGGAATAATTACCACCATTCCCGATCCGGTTATGTTCGATGAAGTGATTCAGGAAGCGATTGATATGGGCATCCCAGTAATTTGTTCTAACACTGATGACCCAGAAGGAGCTGAAGGCAACGCCCGGCTTTCTTACATCGGACAGGACTTAGAACAGGCGGGATATTTCTTGGCTAAAGAACTAACTAAGGATGTGCCCGAAGGAGAAAAATATCACTTTGTGGTTAGTGTGGGCGGACCTGGCCTGGTTTGGGCAGAACAGAGGGCGAAGGGAATTACTACCTACTTGGAAGAAGCCGGCCATACTTATGAAAGGTTAGATACCACTATGAAAATGGATGTTGCCCAGTCCCGGATACAGGCTTATCTCCAATCGCATCCCGAAACGAAAGGGGTAATTACGGTTGAATACAACCATGCCTCAGCCGCCAAGGCAGCTAAAAACTTGGGATACGAGCCAGGAGAGCTACTAATTGGTGGGTTTGACTTAATTCCAGAAGTACTGGCCGAGATTAAATCGGGCTATATCAATCTTACTATTGACCAACAGCCTTACCTTCAAGGTTATTTACCAGTGATCCAGCTTTGTCTTATGAAAGAATATGCCTTGAGTGCTTGGGATGTGAATACCGGAAATGCGGTAGTTGATGCTTCCAACGTAGATCGGGTGCTGGAGCTTTCCCAAAAAAGAGTAAGATAAGCAAAAAAAAGGGGGGCGGCGATGCCCCCTTTTTTGATTTAAATTTAAGACGAGGTGCAGATATGGCTCAAGGCTTGGTCAATGTTTTGAAAAAAATAATCCTTCTCCGGGAAATTAGTAGTTTAATCATGTTATTGGTGGTAGTTCTGGTCTTTTTTGCCATTTCTCCTTTATTTCTCAGCCAGGAAAATGTAGCGATAATTCTCGAAATTATTCCCGAACTTGGAATTGTGGCTCTGGGAGTAACCATGCTTATGATTTCAGGCGAGTTCGATTTATCGGTGGGTTCAGTTTTTGCTTTTTGCCCCATCATGATGACTATGTTTGTTACCTGGGGATTTCCCCCCTTGCTGTCGGTTATTATCGCTTTGCTAATGACAATGTTACTCGGAGCCCTGAATGGTTTTATTACTTTGACTTTTGGCATCCCCTCTTTTATTACCACTTTGGGAGCGATGTTAATTTGGCGAGGGGCAGTTTTGCTTATCACCGGTGGCTGGCCTCCTCCCTTTCCGGCTGAAATGAGTACCGGAATTTTAGTAGGGAGACTGGGGATTTTACGGGCCTCTATTTTCTGGTATGGAGCAATAACGGTATTGCTTTGGTTTGTGTTAGAGCGAACCGACTTTGGTAACTGGATTTTTGCTACCGGAGGAAATCAACCATCTGCCCGGGCGATGGGTATTGATACTCACAGAGTAAAATTTACCAATTTTATGCTTTGCTCTTTATTGGCGGGTTTTGCCGGTTTAATCCAATCTTTTCGTTTGGCCACCACTTTGCCCTCTATGGGAACAGGGCTGGAAATGGATGCCATTGCAGCTACGGTTATTGGAGGAACCGCTCTAAGCGGGGGAGTGGGAACAGTGATTGGTACTGTTATAGGAGCGTTTTTAATTCGGGTAATTGATAATGGTTTAGTTATAATCAGGGCTCCCAGTTATTGGTTCCGGGTTTTCATTGGGATAGCTATCATTTTGGCGGTTATCCTTAATTCCTTTGTCCGAGAACGGGCTAAGAAGTTGAGGTGTTAAAATGGGAGAAGATAGATATTTGGTAGAAATGAAGAATATTCATAAATGGTTTAGTGGGGTTTGTGCTCTCCGGGGAGTAGATTTTGCGGTAGGATATGGAGAGATTGTAGGCTTGGTAGGAGATAACGGGGCAGGTAAGTCTACTCTGATTAAAATTCTTTCTGGTTTTTATCCGCCAGATGAAGGTAAAATTTTTTTCGAAGGGAAGGAAAAACACTTTTCCTCTCCTCGAGAAGTCCGTAAATTAGGAATCGAGACTATTTACCAAGAAGCAGCCATGGTGCCTAAGATGAGTATTATGAGGAATATCTTTATGGGTAGAGAGTTGACTCGCCTAAAGGTTGGCTCAGTTGGCTATCTGGATGTTCCTCGGATGGAAGAAGAATCGATGAAGGCCCTGGAGGGAGTAGATTTGCGGTTACGCTCTCCTCACGCTTTGGTAGATGAGTTATCAGGAGGGCAAAGGCAGGGGGTAGCTATCGCCCGGGCCATGTATTTTAAATCTAAGTTGGTAATTCTGGATGAACCGACCAATAACCTCTCGGTAAAAGAGTCCCAGAAGGTGTTAGAATTTATTCAAGAATTAAAAAAGCAGGGTATCTCCAGCATTTTTATCTCTCATAACTTGTATCACGTTTATCCGGTGGCCGACCGGATTGTGGTTTTGAGTCATGGAGAGAAAATTGGTGATTTTCGCAAAGAGGAAACCTCTATTGAAGAAATCACCAAACTAATGGTTTTACCCTGACCGGCGGCGTTTGATTACAGCTGAGTGCCCCGGTTGGCTGAAGCCGGGGCTATTGGTTCAGCTAAAGGTGCTTTCGGGTAGATACTTATCGAGTTTTTAGTTACGGTTTTTAAAGCCCAACCTTGTCAGCGCCCATAAATTAAAATTTCATGGGTTGGCCCTTTTGGGGTAGGCAGAGCTGTTTCTGGGGAAGGTTCTTTGAGAAAAACTCAGGTTGTTGGGTATGAACCGGGATGACGCACCGCGGGTTTACCTCCTGAATGAGATTTAGCAGCTCTCCCCCACTAATATGCCCTGAGGCGTGATACCCTTTCTCGGCAGATTTAATTTTGCCTGTTTTGAGATCGGGCAAGCCAACCGGTTTTATACCAAACAACTTTAACCAGTTAGCCAACCGGTTGAGGTCGAACTTTTGTTCTTCTTCGTAAGCCTCACTTGAAGAATAAATATAGAGGGCGCCGGGGTCGGGGTTGATATCTATTAATTCGTTAATATCCCAGTAGCTCAGGCATAAGATAAGTTGATTTTGATTTTCTCGGATTTGTGAGGGAGTAATAGTTTTTGCTTGATGTTTTTGATAGAGCTCTTTCTCCCACTTGCTTCTCGAGTCTTTAATTCCCCGGTACAGCAAAATTGCTTGATTTAAGTCCACTTCCGCAAAATCAGGAACTAATGATAGAGCGAGAAGTAAATACAGGTCCTTAGCCATTATTACCAGCTGCCGACCACAGGTCAGGGCAACTTGCTGAAAGGTCAACAATCTTTCCAGATTTCGAGGGCCAAAATCAGCGATAACCAGACCCTCTGCTTTTCTGACTTCCCGGAAAACATTCTCTTTTACCGTTTCTTCGGTAATGGGTTTTCCTTCTTTTGGGTGAGTCCCTTCACAAATAAGAGCTAAGGGGGAAAGAGCTTGAACTTGGCGGATAAACTCCCGGGTTAAATTGCCAAATTTGCCGTGGAGCCTCAGGTCTCCAGTATAAACTACCCAGCCGGCCGTAGTCTTGATAGCGTAAGCGGTGGCTCCGAATATGGAATGGTCAACCGGATAGGACCGTATTGATAGCTCACCTATAATCGTGTTATCAAAACTGATGGCTCTGGACTGGAGTTTTCGGCTGGAAGGGGACTGTTCCCAAAACTCTTTTATTTTGTCAGGAACAGAGTGGCAGTTACAAACCAAAAACGGACGCTGGACGGAAGGGCATTTTTGATAGGATTCGGAACTCAAGTATCCTTCCTTTTCTTTTTTGGGATTGAAGTAACAGATTTCGTATTCCAAATCTGAGCGCGAAGTATCCTGAATAGCTTTAGTCAAAAGGGAAGTGGCCAGGCTGGCCACCACTGGTATATCCTCTTGTAAGAAAGATATGTGACCGCTGTGGTCAAGATGGGCATGAGAGAGTAACACCCCTTGCACGGTTGTGCTTTTTGCGGGTGGAACCCGAGACCATACGTTGGTATCGGAAGGTTCCAGGTCCTTTCGGTAAATTCCCCTTAGCGGCGGCAGAAAGCCCAGATGAAGAAAATCCAGGAGACCTCTCCGGGAGCGAGGGGTTAAAAACTCGGAAAAGTAGGTGTCGCGTAGTTTGAAATTCAGACCGAAATCGAGGAAAATGGCGGTTTCTCTATCTTCAAGCAGGATTTTATTACCCCCGATGGAGTTGGCTCCGTCGTAAACTGTGATTTGAAGTGGCCCCTTCTGCCGATCCATTGCTAACCCTCTCTTTGTTTAGTCGAGTTTCCAACCCATATTATAGCGTTTTACAAGCATCCTTCGTATATAAGGTTGACTTTGATTTTTTAAATTGCTATATTCTAATCAAATTCAGTTTTTGCCAGGGGAAAGGTTTTCTTAAAAAATAAGAACGAGGAATTTCCCTGGTATTTTAGAAGAAGGGAGGTGGTTATCTTATTTGCGAGATTAATAATCATAGCTTTATTTTAAAAAGAAAGGAGAAAAAAGAATGAGAGCTAAAAGGCTATCAATTGTGTTATTGGTTTCTCTTCTGGTCTTGGGCATAACAACGTTAGGTTTGGCACAAGAAAAGATCTTGGTTTTTGGAAACAGTGGAGATGTAGCCCGTTTGGATCCGGCAGATGTAACTGATGGCGAATCTATTTCGAGAATGGATAATATTTTCGAAGGGCTGGTGGAATACGAAGCTGGTTCAACGGAGATCAAACCCTGCTTAGCAGAATCATGGGATATATCTGAAGACGGTAAAGAAATTGTTTTTCATTTAAGAAAAGGAGTTAAGTTCCATGATGGCACTGATTTTAACGCTGATGCAGTTGTTTTCTCCTTTGAACGCCAGTACAATCCAGAACACCCCTATCATCAATATGGAGAGTGGTCCTATTGGGGTTATATGTTCAGCGATATTGATAGAGTAGAGAAAATCGACGATTACACCGTAAAATTAGTATTGAGTGAACCCAATGCCTCTATAATGACCAGCTTGGCTATGTTTACCGCTTGTATCGTCAGTCCTGCCAATGCGGAAAAGTATAAGGAAGACGCCTTTCGGCATCCCTGCGGGACCGGTCCTTTCAAATTTGTAGAATGGGTGAAAGATGACCATATTACCTTGGAAGCCAATGAGAATTACTGGAGGGAAAGACCGAAAATTGATAAGTTAATTTTTAGGGTTATCCCAGATCCTTCTGCTCGTTTGCTGGCTTTAGAGGTGGGGGAAATTCATGGTATGGAATATCCCAATCCTGCTGACTTTGACCGCATTAAAGCCAACCCCGATCTGGTTTTGATGTCTGAACCAGGCATGAATATCGGCTACATGGCTATGAACACCGGTTATGGGTATGTGGATGCTAATAAAAATGGAGTGAAAGACCCTGATGAACCGCTGGAGAAGACACCTGGTTACTTTGAACCGCTTACTAAAAAGAAAGTTAGACAAGCCATTAATATGGCCATAGATAAAGAAGCCATTGTCAGAGATATTTATATGGGCACGGCTTCGGTGGCCAAAAACGGAATGCCTCCCTTTATGCTGGGATACAATGATGAAATAGAGGATTATCCTTATGACCCAGAAAAAGCTAAGGAACTGTTAGCTGAGGCCGGTTATCCCGATGGCTTTGAGGTTACCCTGCACGTTATGCCTGTTTCCAGACCTTATATGTTTGACCCACCAAAAATTGGGGAGGCCATACAAAGCTATCTGGCAGCAGTGGGGATTAAAGTTAATTTCTACCAGGTAGACTGGGCGACTTATTTACAGGAGACTGAAGCTGGCATGCACCAGATGTGTCTCTTGGGATGGACTGGAGACAATGGTGACCCTGATAACTTTTTGAATGTTCTCTATGGGCTTAATGCTTGTTCCATTGGAACAGCTGGCAATTACGCCTTTTACACCAACGAAGAAAACCAGGAACTTCTAACTAAAGCGCTAAGAACTTATGACGTGGAAAAAAGAGCAGAATACTATAAGAAAGCCCAGGAGTTAATACATGAAGATGCTGGGTGGGTTTTCCTGGCTCATTCTAACCAGAATATGGTATTTCGGAAGAATGTAGAAGGTTTTGTGCTACATCCCACTTCCAGAATGTTCTTCTATCCGGTTGATATAAAGTAACAACTAATAAAAGGGATGAGCTATATTAGCTCATCCCTTTTATTTTATGGGTGTGCCCGGGTAGCTTAGCGATGAAAGTCCATTCTCTATTTTAGTCTGTACATTGTATATAGTTATTAGTTTACATGGGAAAATAAATAACTACTGCTGAAAGGGAAAAGCAAGTTTGCTAAGATGAAGCAGTATATTATTAAAAGATTATTGATGTTAATTCCTGTTCTATTAGGTGCTTCTATTCTGGCATTCTCTTTGATACATTTAGCACCAGGGGATCCAGCGAGAACCATTGCTGGAGAGCATGCCTCTGCTCAAACCATTGAAAGAATTCAAATAAAATATGGTCTGGATAAACCTCTAATAACCCAATATTGGATCTGGCTTAAACAGGCTTTACAGGGAGATTTTGGTCGTTCTATTGTTTCCAATGAATATGTGAGCAAAGAGATTTTGAGCCGTTTTCCTAATACTCTTGAGTTAACCCTGTTTTCCATGTTTATTGCCATAACCGTAGGGGTATTAGCGGGAATTGTTTCTGCTTCTCGGCAGTATTCTTTGTTAGATTATGGTTTTATGGGTGTTGCTTTATTCGGGGTATCCATGCCGGTTTTCTGGCTGGGTATTATGTTGATGATGGTTTTCGGAGTGTTTTTGCGCTGGTTACCAATTAGCGGTCGGATAGATATAATGATTCCTTTTACCAGGATAACCGGCTTATATCTTTTAGATAGTATTATTACCGGTAATTGGGCAGCGTTCATAAGTTCCCTGCGTCATCTTATTCTCCCCTCTCTTGCTTTAGGCACTATCCCGATGGCTACTATTGCCCGGGTAACTCGCTCCAGTATGCTGGAAGTATTAAAACAGGACTTTATTCGAACTGAAAGAGCAAAAGGGCTTCCCGAAAGACTGGTGATATATAAACATGCGGTAAGAAATGCTTTAATTCCGGTGGTTACCGTTATTGGTTTAAACTTTGGCTTGCTTTTGTCAGGCGCTATTTTAACTGAAACGGTTTTTTCCTGGCCCGGTGTAGGCCGTTATGTGGTAAACGCAGTCCAGATGAGAGATTATCCTGCTGTACAGGGGTGCGTATTATTTTTTGCCTTTATTTTTGTAGTAGTAAACCTCATAACTGATATTATTTATATTTATATTGACCCGAGAATAAAATATCAATAGTTGGTCTCATATATAAAAAACAAGGAGTTACAATGGATAAAGAAAGCGTAGGAAGTGAATTATTACGCCGTTTTAAATATAA
This sequence comes from Candidatus Atribacteria bacterium, assembly GCA_030156825.1. Lineage (GTDB taxonomy): Bacteria > Atribacterota > Atribacteria > Atribacterales > JASGLU01 > JASGLU01. The sequence goes on from JASGLU010000026.1 coordinate 19,466, forward strand.
TAAATCGGCTGTTTTTGGTTTAATAATTATGCTTTTTATGATCTTTTGCGCTATTGCTGCTAATTTTATCGCCCCTAATGATCCTTATCCATCCCCTCCTCTTTTGGCTAATAAATTGAAACCAGGATTCTGGAGTGATGAGGGAGCTCCAGGTATGCCTCTTGGTTCTGATGGGTTGGGGAGATGCGTCTTAAGTAGAATTATTTACGGTACCAGGGTTAGTTTAACGGCTGGTTTTGTGGCAGTTGCTATTGCTATGATCCTGGGAATTACCTTTGGGGTTTTATCTGGTTATTTTGGTGGTTGGATTGATGCGGTTATCATGAGGATAGTGGATATTATGTTTGCCTTTCCGGCTTTATTGTTAGCCATTGTCATTGTAGCAGTAGTTGGTCAAGGGTTGGAAAAAGCCATGATAGCAATAGGCATCGTTTATTCTCCCCAAATGGCCAGAATTATTCGCAGTTCAGTTTTATATATTAAGGAAATGGAATACATTGAAGTGCAGAAGGCGATCGGTTCAAGTCACTGGCGGATAATTTTCCGCCATATTCTTCCTAATAGCATTGCTCCGGTTGTTGTCTATGGGACTTTGATGTTAGCTACTGCAATTTTAGATTGCGCCGCGCTGGGCTTTTTAGGGTTAGGAGCTCAACCCCCTACTCCCGAATGGGGGGCCATGTTAGCTGACAGCTATTCTTTCATTGTGAGTGGGGCCTGGTGGGCAGCAACTTTTCCAGGGATAGCTATCCTTTTGTCTGTTTTGGGGCTTAATTTATTGGGTGATGGATTGAGAGATGTTTTGGATCCCAGATTAAAACAATAATATGGAAGATAACAGAAAAGAATTGCTTAAGGTAAATAATTTAAAAACTTACTTTTATACCCATGAGGGGGTTGTTAAAGCCGTAGATGCAGTATCGTTTTCGGTTAATCAAGGAGAGACCTTGGGTATTGTGGGCGAGTCCGGTTCAGGTAAAAGCGTAACCGCTCTCTCAATTATGCGTTTAATCCCTTACCCTCCCGGTAAGATTGTTGGTGGAAACATAATATTTGAGGGAAGAGATTTGTGTTCACTCAGCGAGAAGGAAATGCAAAAAATTCGGGGTAGAAAGATATCAATGATTTTTCAGGAGCCTATGACCTCTCTGGATCCGGTTTTTACGGTTGGACACGAAATTATGGAGACCATTTTATTACATCAAAAACTATCCAAACAAGAAGCCAGGAAAAAGGCCATTCGAATGTTAGAGGTGGTTGGGATACCAGACGCAGCCAGAAGAATGAATAACTATCCTCATGAGCTATCCGGTGGTATGCGACAAAGAATAATGATTGCCATGGCTTTATCCTGTAATCCAGCATTATTAATTGCTGATGAACCAACTACTGCACTGGACGTTACTATCCAGGCTCAAATTTTACGACTGATGAATGATTTAAAGAAAGAATTTAATGCTTCTGTTTTAATTATTACTCATGATTTGGGGGTAATATCTGAGATATGTGATTATGTAGCGGTGATGTATGCCGGGCATATTGTGGAACATACCGATGTTTATACCATTTTTGAAAATCCATTGCATCCTTATACTAAAGGGCTCAATAGGTCCATTCCCAGAATGGATGAAGATAGGGAAAGTTTAGAAACCATTAAAGGTATGGTACCGAACCTACTTTATTTACCACCTGGTTGTCCTTTTCATCCCCGATGTGAATATGCTTTTGAACGTTGTTTTCGGGAGATTCCAGAATTTACTGAAGTTGAGCCTCATCACCTGGTTAAGTGCCATATGGTGGAAAAAGAATACAAATCATGGATAAATTGATTGAAGTAAAAAATTTAAAAAAATGGTTTCCTGTAGGAAAAGGTGCCGCTGGAAAGAGGGAAATCTTAAAAGCGGTGGATGGCGTAAGTTTTTTTATTAATCGGAAAGAAGTTTTAGGTTTGGTTGGTGAATCTGGATGTGGTAAAACTACTTGTGGCAAGATGCTATTGAGAATTATTGAACCAACTTCCGGTTCCATTTTTTTTGACAATGTAGAAATTACTCACCTCAATCGGCAGGAGATGAAAAATTTTAGGCGAAGAATGATGATTATTTACCAGGATCCCTATGGCTCGCTCGACCCCAGAATGAGAATAGGTAGGGCAATTGCTGAGCCTTTAGAAGTTCATAATATTGGCTCACCTAAGGAAAGAGAAGAAAGAGTTATTCAATTAATGGAAAAGGTTGGTTTATCTGCCGATCAGATCAATCGCTATCCGCATGAATTTAGCGGCGGACAACGTCAGAGAATCGGGATTGCCAGGGCTTTGGCGACTAATCCCGAGTTTATCGTAGCTGATGAATCTGTCTCGGCGCTTGATGTTTCCATTCAAGCTCAAATTATTAACCTATTGAAGGAATTGCAGCAAGAATTTGGTTTAACTTTACTTTTTGTTGCCCATGACCTGAGTGTGGTAAAGCATATTAGTGATCGAGTAGCGGTAATGTATTTAGGTAAAATTGTAGAAATGGCCGAAAAGAAATCTCTCTTTAGTGAGCCGAAACACCCTTATACTCAAGCGTTGCTTGCTGCTGTTCCGATCCCTGACCCAAGACAAAGAAAGCAACAGGAAATTATAATGGGAGATGTCCCCAGCCCCATTAATCCACCTGAAGGCTGTCATTTCCACACTCGTTGCCCGAAGGTTATAGATATTTGTAAGGAGGAAAAACCAATTTTAAAGGAAATTAAGCCAGATTATTTCGTCGCCTGTCATCTTTGTAATTAGAGGGGGGAGACTGCATAGTTTTTGGGTAGCTGTTAACCTGTGTATAGGGGAAGGGGGAAGCAAGAAGATGGATTCTATCCGCACCTGATACCGCCCTAAAAGCTAAGATAGCTCGAGGAACACCAAACGCAAGAAGATTATCCGATAAATGTCCAGCGAATAGGAATACATTCCAACCGGATAAATTGATGGAAGAAGTAGCCGTTTGAAGAACCACCATCGATGTTTAGTCATAAAAGGTAAAGCTGGAAAGAGAGTGAACAGGGAAGAAGCTTGATGTTTTCTCCCAGGAAATACTTCCCAAAGCGGAGAAACAAAGTGGCTATAAAACAAGCCCTTTTAAAAGAGAACAATCGCTGGAGAATTATAAAAATTGGTGGGCGAAGGAGGGCTTGAACCTCCGGCCCCTTGCTTGTAAGGCAAGTGCTCTCCCCCTGAGCTATTCGCCCACTGTTCACATAATTATAACAGCCAAAAACCCAAATGGCAACTTGTAGGGGGGGAGAATCTAAGAGGTAACCAAAAACAAACTATGGGACCATTCTCTGGCCAGGCATTCGAAGTGAGGAAAGAAAGTTCTTCCTTTTTAAGCCAGAGTTTGCCCTGTGTCATCAATAAAAGAATCATCTCCCCGCAGCACTTTTTCCAGGTCTGCTTGTTCTATTACACCCATTGTTATTAATATCTCTCCTAAAGGCTTGGGGTAAAATTTTTGAGCTCTTAAGGCTTCTATCAGTTGTTCCTGATTGATTAAGCCGAGACTCAGGAGTTTTTCTCCTAAACGAGGGAAGGGAGAAATGTATTGTTCGCTCAAGCGCTCAATTGCCTGGTTAATAAGAGAGGGATTGGTCAGGACTACTGATATCTCCTTCTTTCCTAACTGTTTTTTAATTTCTTCTATAGCCTCCACAGAAAGAGGAGCACCGGTGGCTAAAATCATTGATTTTTCAGTTATAGCAACCGGTGCAGTGCGATATTTTTTAAATATTTCGAGCAGGTCTGGAGTTATTCCCTCGACTCTAACTGAATAGTCATCCAATTGAATATAACCAGTTTTTAGAGCCTCCCCTAAAACCCGGGTTAGTTCTTCTTCGGAAACAATTCCTTCTTTAACTAAAAATTCTCCTATTTTTTCTCCTTTTTCTTTGGCTTCCTTTAGGAATTTAGCTAAAGTTGCCGGGTCTATAATCTGTTTTTCTAACATCAAATCTCCTAACTTTCGTTGGTAACGAAACAAGACTTGGGGAGAAAGATAGCTATGTTTAGTTTTCTGCCAACGGGGCCGGCGTTTTGGAAATCCAAAGAGGGCTATTCTCCAGGCAGAAATGGTGGCTAAAAAGTTTATGATATTTCCCCAGATAGCGCGCAGGGGTAAAAGAGGGGGAATAAGACAACCGGCTACTGCCGATCGCCATCCGTAAACCTTTTTTAGAGCGATTCCCCGCATGATTTGGCGCTCCAGCATAAAAAAGGTCAGCCCCACGCTTAACCACCAAGAAAGTGACCCTTGGGGATAGATGGGAGGAAAATCGTAGAGTAAAGAAAGAATAAAGTAAGTGAAAATTGCGTATCCGGGCAGAGGAAGAAGGTTTCCATATTTAGCTTTCCAGTCGCGGTAAAGGCTGTATTTGGTAATAAGAGTAAATTTTCTATTTTTAAGAGTTTCCCAGAAGGAAAAACTTTGGAAAGAAATACCGTAGATCCAGCGCGATTTTTGTTTAACCGCTTCTCGCAGAGTGTTGGGGAAAATCTCTCTGGTAGCCAAATATTCAGTGATTAGTCTACCATCATCCAACACTCTCTGGACACCCTCCAGAAAAAAGTGGGTGGAAATCCCAAGTTGAGCAAAACGGTATGATAATTTGTAGTCTTCAGTTACACTACTTTCTTCGAAGAGTTCACGTGTTCCCATTTTATCCAAAACGGAATGAGAGATAACAAAGCCAGTACCAGCAGAAGGGACGAGAGCGCCACTGGCCTCTCGCGCCAAGAGGCCTCGATAATGATTTTCAGCAAATTCATCGGCATAAGTGGAAGAGGTAATAAACTTAAAGAAAGTACGCCAGGTAGGATAGGGTTGAAGAGGAAAAACTGGTAACTGTACCACTTCATGTTGAAAAGTTAAATAATTGGCTAACTTGAAGGAGGTAGGATGGATCACATCTTCAGCATCGTGCACGATAAAAGAGGCAAAACGGAGGTGCCTTTCTTTTTCAAAATTGAGAATAAAGTCGAGCATATGGTTAAGATTCTGGCCTTTACTGGTTGGCCCGGGTTTAGAGTTGACCACGGCGTGTACATTGGGATACTTTTCTTCCAAGGTTTGCGCTTCTTCACAAGTGGAAGAGTCATTGGGATAGACCCCAATAAAAACCTGGAAAAGAGAGAGAGGGTAATTAATCGAGCGAACCAGGTTATCGATCATCGGGCCGATTACTTCTGCCTCATTCCAGGCGGGAATCAAAATTGCCAGCAAACGCCGGGGAACACTATCTAAGTCTTTCATCTGGAGGCGGTTTTTAACTTTTTTCTGTCCCCATAGATAATAATACACATCCCAGAATAGGTCATCCAGACTGAAGACGATAAAGAAAAAAGCAACAAGAAACCCTAAGTAGTAGAGGCCTTTTTCTATAAACATAACTGGTTTTACTGCCCTTTTTTGCTTTCAATTTAGAAATTATTTAGCTTAGGCTGAAAAGTTTAAACCACTATACCTTTGGTGTATCCGTTCTATATCAAAACCCCATATTATCTTTTTTCTGAACAAAAGGTCAAGCCTTTTTACTATTACTGAGGTGAATTTGCTAAATATACTCCCAGATGAATTATAAAATGCCGTGGTTTAGTTAACTGGTAGGATTATTTTCTTTTGGGAGGTATTTTTTGGGAAATTTGGCTACTACTGAGTAGTTAGGATCTACCACGTTTCCCACTCGCACGGTTCCTACCTGGGAGAGAAGTTCAAACCCTTCCCACTGCTCAAAACCATAGTCAGCCACCAACCAGCGAACCAATTCCAGGTAGGAAATCCGAAGCGCATTGATGAGAGGTCGGGTGCTTCCTATCACCATGATATGGGTCTGGTTTTCTACTCGGGGCCAGTCGGCATTTTGATTTTTAACTACTTCTATTCCCAAAGTTACCCGGGCAGTGGTTTCCAAAGCACATCCTGAAATTTCTCCATCTCCTTGGGCAGCATGAATATCGCCAAAGGATAAATAACCTCCTCGTACCCATACCGGAAGATAAAGAATTACCCCCTCTTTTACCTCCGGGCAATCCATATTGCCTCCGTATTCTCCCGGGGTGAGTGCCGTTTCTACCCTTCCAAAACGGGGAGCCACTCCAATTGAGCCAATAAAAGGGTGAAGGGGGATGGTGACTTTCTTAAGTCGACTGTGAGAGAGCTCCCAGGTAGCAGTCTGAGATTCAAGGTCAAGCTGCCACCTGTATCTTACTCGAGGCAGAGGGTCGTTGAAAAGCAAAAGTCGGCCTTCGCTTTCTTCGGTGAGAACTCCAAAATGGGGAGAGTGTCCCGACCAGGCATAGTTTCGGTTCAATGATATAGCTTCGATTTTTATTTTCAGTAAGTCTCCAGGGTAAGCCTCTTCTATCCAGATAGGACCAACCAAAGGGTTACTTTCTTTAAATTTAGTAGTTGAGCTGGTCTCTTTTTTGTCTGGGGTTAGGGGGTTGCCCAGATGGTCAAATCCTTCCGCATCTACCGTAGGTGCTGATAGCGATTCTCCGCTGTGAAGGGTAAGGATCGGTTCTCCCGGTCCAAAGAGAAACCGATATTTAGCCGGACTGAGTTCATGTCGTTTTTTTACCATTATTTTCCCTCCTTTTTAGGATAGACCCCCATGTGGCTTGAGCCGCACCACATAAGGATGAAAACGGAATCCCCTCCTTCGGAGGGGAAAGCCTTCTCATCCGTCATTCCCGAAATCCTTAATCGGGAATCCAATATTTCTGTCTTTGAATAATTTAGATTCCTGATAAATACATTC
>JASGLU010000027.1 GCA_030156825.1 Candidatus Atribacteria bacterium
AAGCAACGCCCGCGTTCACCTTGCATCACCCGCATCGAGAAAATTGCAAATTATATCGCCTAGGATGAGCAAATTTTGAGGCTCGGAGATGTCCCTTCCCTGGATGGGATAACCGCTCACTAACTCAGGCCGTTGATCGAATAGATTCTTAATTGAAAAGCTAAGTTTTATTTTTTGGTCGTTTTCATCCCCTATAGTAAAATCTCTGGCAATATTGGCGTCAAAGATATAGTAGTTTTCCAACCCATCCGGCCGGCCGGTTACTATATAACCATCGAGGCCAGCGGTAAAATTATCTTGATCATCACCAATCTGATCAACATAGCTCAGGCCAAAACCCCATTTATGGTTGGGTTTTAATTGGTTATTTGTGTCCAGGTCTTTGGCGTCCAGATAGGTATAATTCAGGTTACCTCTGAAGTGTTGATTGAATTCCTTCTTAAGTAACACTTCTACTCCGTTTATCCGAGCTGAACCAATATTTGAAGGACGCCAAACGCCTTCGCTGTCCGGTGCCCAATTGATTAGCTGGCTAACATTATTTTGGAACACATTTAACTCGGCCTGGGTATCACCTTTATCATTAATAAAGCGCAGCCCTGCTTCCTGAGCCCAGGCGGTTTCTGGAAGTAAATCCGGGTTACCACCCACATAACCATCTTCTGGCCAGTAAAGGTCGTCGTAGGTGGGAGCACGATAGGCCCGGCCGATGGATGCATGAAAACTCAATTCATCCTGCAAGCGATAGGTAAAACCGACACGAGGGTTAACTTGTCCACCAAAAATCTGGTTATAGTCATAACGAATGCCAGCAGTAATTTTTAAATTTTCTAATTCAGCTGGTTGCCAGCTATCTTGGATAAAGGCAGCCCCGTTTAAACCTTGCCGATAGCCGATTTCTGAACTATCTAACTGGTTGTGCTTTATCTCTACTCCCCAGGTTAAAATATGTCCACTTTCTGTGCCTTCATCATTAAAGGAGAGATCATAGTGAGTATAATCGAAGGCAAGTCCAACCGTATACGTTTTGTGGATGCTGGGACCAGTGTGTCCCCACTCGCCCGGATTATCATAGTAGCGTCTGTTAGCATCACGCCAAATCATTAGATTGATGTCGCGATTTTCTTCCTGTTTTTGCCATTTAAGGTTTACATTAAAATTATGTTCTTCTTGCTCTGCGTTAGGGGTAGGGTGGTCAGAAGGACCGGGCAGCCCCTGCTGTTGGTCGTGATAGCGAATCGTTAGATCCAAATTGGTTTGTTGGTCCAGCTTTCTGGATATTTTACTCATGAAATTAATTTTATCCAGCTGGCTATTCTCCCGTTCTCCATCTGTTCTGTAATAGTGGGCGGTTAGAAAGTATTGGGTATCATCATTTTGGTTCTGGTAGAAAAGTTGGTATTTTTGAGTATTATAGTTTCCTCCATAAATGGCTCCTGACCAGTGGGAGTCTTCTTCACCGCTGCGGGTAATGATATTAATCACGCCTCCCAAGGCATTGGCGCCATAAAGAGCAGAAGCTGGACCACGGTAGATTTCAATTTTTTCGATGATGTCTGTGGGAATTTGACCCAGATCAATTTTGCCTGATTGGGGGTTATTCACCACTTGACCATCGATCATTATCAGAACCTGTTCTGGAGATGAACCACGAATGCTGGCTGTTTTGATACCTCCGGGATAACCGTAATCGGCAATTTCCAGGCCGGACACATTTCTTATAACCTCGGCTAAATTTTCTGCCTGGGAAATTGCAATCTCTTCTCTGCTAATGGTTTCTACACTGGCGAGTGAATCCAGCAGTTCTTCCGGATATCTTGAAGCAATTACTATAATCTCTTCCATAGGAAAAATTAATTCTTCCAGTTGAGCTGCCCAAACACCACTGATATTAAAAAATATGCTAAAAACAACCACGCAGAGAGTGAATACCGAATAAACTTTCTTAGGCATCGTTTACCTGCCTCCTTCAACTATAATATTGGTGGATCTAACCCATCTTTTTGCTTCTGCTATCTGAGCAGTCGTTTCCCGTTTCATTTACCGTAAATAGGGTAAATAAAAAAGCTGCCTCCTCTTATGAGAAGGCAGCTTATCGAACTTACCAAAAATTGGTTTATTCCTGCTTTCCCTCTATGTCGGAGGTAATATAGCAGACAATCGTGGCAAGTCTTCTGGCTTCCAGCCCCTTTTTGGTATCATCCTTCCCACCTATCGGGCAGTGAATGATACCGGGTTGCGCTGGTTACAGATGCGACAACAGCAACGGCTTCTCACCGTTTTCCTTTTTAATCAGTCAAGAACCACGACTGGTTAGGACTTTATTCAATTTTGACTAACATCCTAACATAGCTTAATATGGATTACAAGCTGGCCTTGCTAAATATTTTGAAATGGTGTATTGTTTTATACTTTAAAAGATTGGGTTGCTGATAGATACCAGGGGCGGGCGGAGGACAATTATTGCTATTTCTCTGCTCAAGTGAATTGTGTTTCTTGGTCCTGGCTTAATCTGGTATGAATATGGAATTTGGTGGCGCTTGTTTGACCGGAAAGAAAATCAGTATCTTGGGAGTATTTTTGGGGATAGGTTTGGTATTACATCTGGTGGAAAGTCTGTTTCCTCCACCACTACCATTACCTGGGGTAAAGTTGGGTTTAGCCAACGTAGTTACTTTGGTGGTTCTCTTTTTGGGGAGTATTCGGGAAGCCTTTTTGGTTTCCTTTTTTAGAATTATCTTGGGTAGCCTTTTAGGAGGCACTTTCTTGCAGATTGGTTTTTTTATCTCTTTGGGAGGTGGTATTACCAGTTTCTTAACCATGGCTGCGGCTAAAAAGATGAGTTGTTCCTTGATGGGGACCAGTGTGATCGGTGCTCTATCCCATAACTTAGGGCAAGTAATAGTTGTTTTTCTGTTTTTAGGAACCACTGCTATTTTTTGGTATCTTCCTCTTTTTTTGTTGATTGCCCTTCCTTGTGGAATTTTTATCGGTTACTTGGGTTGGTTGTTTTTTAGATTTTGGCCGAATAAAAGTTTGTAAGATAGATCCTCGTGCCCCTTCGGGGCACCAGATGACAATGAAAACAAAATCCCCTCCCTCGGAGAGAGAGGAGAAAAGCCGTTTTGGATGCCCGATTACTAATTTCGGGCATGACGGAATTTAGTTTTTTCAGGGGTTATAATGGGGGCGAAGCCCCCATTACTGAGGAAGACGTTTCTCCTTCCTCAGTAAGTATTTTATATTTTTTAGTTTTTGTTTTTCGGGGGGTTATTAGGGAACCGCGCCCCCCTGATAGTCGAGCAACCAAACGGAAAAAGATGGTTTGTGGCTAAGTTGTTGAATTTTACTGGAACTGGTTTTAATCTTGAAAATTTTTATTTTAGACCGTAGGCTTGACAATGAGAACTCCTTTCTATAAGGTATTCAAAAATATCGGTCCTCTTAGGGGGTAGTAAAGATGGAAAACAAGAGGAATGATGGTCGGGTAATTTTAACTCGAGAAGGTTACAAAAAGTTAGAAGAAGAGTTGAAATATTTAAAATCAGTTAAAAGAAAAGAGGTAGCTGAGAAAATCAGCCACGCTCTTTCTTTTGGAGATTTGAGTGAAAATGCTGAATACGAAGCAGCTAAGAATGAACAGGCTTTTGTTGAAGGCCGAATTCTGACTTTAGAGGAGAAATTGCAAAAAGCGGTGGTTGTAGGCGAGGAAGAATCCAATGGAGAAAGAATCCACTTAGGGGTTAAGGTGGTATTAGAAAAGCTGGGAAGCGGCAATCAGGTAGAATATGCCATTGTGGACTCGGTGGAAGCTGACCCCAGTCAAAGGAAGATTTCTTTTGAATCTCCCTTGGCTCAGGCTCTTTTGGGGAAGAAACAAGGAGAAGAAGTAGAGATAAAAGTACCGGCAGGATTAACCCGATATCGGGTAGTTGCTATTCAAAAAAGAGAGGATTGAGCATTACTATGAGTAAAGAAGGCCTGGATAGTCATAGTCCATCTACGAGGTCAACGGTAGATAATCTGCAGCAAAAATCGCTTGAACTTTATTCGGGTCCTTTCCCCCAAAGTTGCTTGGTGGAAGAGATTGTGCGTCAGCCGGAAGATTTTGTGGGAAAAGAAACAGTGGTGAAGATGGCGGGAAGAATTATGGCTCTTCGTCGTCATGGTAAGGCCACGTTTGCTGACTTACAGGACCGAAGTGGTAGGATTCAAATTTACCTCAAACAGGATAAAGTAGGGGAAGAAGCTTATCAGGCCTTCCAACAGCTTGATGTGGGTGATTTAGTTGGAGTGGAAGGACGGGTGTTTCGCACTCGAACTCAAGAATTAACTGTAGCGGCAGATCACTTTGTCCTTTTGGCTAAATGTCAGCGTCCTTTACCTGAGAAATGGCATGGACTTAAAGATGTGGAGGTTCGTTATCGTAAACGTTATCTCGATTTAATTATGAATCCACTGGTAATGGAGACGTTCCTTATTAGGGCCCGGATAATAAAGGAAATGCGTGATTTTCTGGATCAGCGGGGATTTGTTGAAGTAGAAACCCCCATGATGCAAACAATACCGGGAGGAGCGTTAGCTCGACCGTTTAAGACTTTTCACAATGCCTTAGGGATGGATCTCTATTTAAGGATTGCTCCTGAGCTTTTTTTGAAGAAATTGATCGTTGGTGGGATGGAAAGAGTGTATGAAATTAACCGGAATTTCCGGAACGAAGGAATTTCGGTTCGTCATAATCCGGAGTTTACCATGCTTGAATTATACCAGGCTTACGGTAACTATCAGACCATGATGGAGTTATGTCAGGACATGGTTAGTTCAGTCCTGCGAAAAGTTAAAGGGACTTTTAAAATAAAATATCGGGGGTCGGAAATCGATTTTACCCCTCCCTGGAAACAGCTTAATTTGCGAGAGGCTATTTGGGAAAAAGGGAAAATTGATATTTTAGACGACTCGATAGAAGGTTTTAAGAAAAAATCCCGGGAGCTGGGGATTTCTTTTGAAGAGGACTGGGATCGGGGTAAATTTGTAAACGAGTTTTTGGAAAAGCTGGTTCAGCCGTTTTTGATTAACCCCACTTTTGTTTTGGAATATCCGGTAGATATTTCTCCTCTGGCCAAGGCTAAGCCGGAAGATCCTCGTTTGGCTGAAAGATTTGAACTGTTTATGGGGGGAGAGGAAATAGGAAATGCTTACAGCGAGCTGAACGATCCGCTGGAACAAAGAAAAAGATTTGAGCAACAATTTCAAAAAAGACAAGAAGGGGATATAGAGGCTCATCTGATAGATGAAGATTACATAGAAGCGTTAGAGTATGGCATGCCTCCTACCGGTGGATTGGGAATAGGTATAGACCGGTTGATTATGGTGGTTACCGATGCGCCTTCTATTAGGGAGGTTATCTTGTTCCCTCTCCTTCGACCAGTTAACGTTTGACAAATGGCCAAAAATATATATAATAATTAATGTCAAAGAAGGTCAAAGCGGGTGAGTGCCATGTATTCCTTGTGTGATTCGATAGAAAAATATTTGGTAAAATTAATTGAGGATTCACCCAATCAGACTGTTACTATTAAGCGTGGACAATTGGCAAGTGAGTTTGATTGTGCTCCTTCTCAAATAAACTATGTTTTGTCTACCAGATTTAACGTTTTTCGAGGTTTCGTAGTGGAGAGTCGACGGGGGGGGAGCGGTTTTGTTCGGATAAAGAGAGTACCTATCGATCGCTTAGAACCAGTGGTTAGCTACTTGAAAGATTCGCAGGAACACTTACGGGAAGGGGAAATTGAAGACCTGGTCAATTGGTTAGAACGGGAAAAATACATTACTCACCGAGAAGCTCAAATTATGAGAGCAGCGGTAATCAACGTAATCGAGAAATTGGATGGCCTTCTGTTCACTTCACCCACCGCAAAAAATGTTTTGCGATCTGTTATTATGAGGGAAATGTTGGTTCAAGTTTTAAACTGGGTGAACAAGGATGAAATGTGATTTTTGTCATCAAGAAGATGCCCGTTTAATTGTTTATTTGATGGATGAGGTTGGTAGCTGTCAGAGCAGATTTTTTCTGTGTTCTACCTGCGCTGAAAAGATAGCTTTTTCTCACTTAATAAAGACTGAAAGTTTAACACCGGCTTCTTATGGAGAACCGGCTCTGAGCGGGCAAGAAGCGATTCCCTCTTTTCAGTGTAGTTTTTGCCAGACTACTTTAGACAATTTTTTGCGGACTGGTTATTTGGGATGTCCTAAATGTTATCAGGTTTTTTCCGATAGGGTGCAAGATTTTTTGGCTAATTGTCAGCCGGGGTCCTTCCATACCGGAGCTGTTCCTTCGAATTGGTTGAAAAGAAAAAAGCTTAAAAGAGGGATAGAAAAGTTGGAGCAAGATTTAAGCCGGTGCCTGAGGGAAGAAAACTACGAGAAGGCGGATCAGATTAAACGGTTGATTAATAAGCTGAAGTCGAATGAAAAATGAGGTTTTTAGGGAGAAAAGGTTTTTCTGTTTCTTCTGTATTAAGTAGAAATAATTTGGCTTTACAGACGGCGGTTTTGGTTTCCCGTAATTTAGAGGGGTTCCCCTTTCCGAATTCTGCTAATCCTATTTGGCAAGAAGATGTTAAGACGCAGTCAAAGTTGTTTTTCCAAAAACGCTTACTTCGGAAAGGTTTCCAGCTGATAGAATTAGGCGGAGAGACAGAAACGGTAGCCCAAAACAAGAACATCCCGCGGTTTGTCCTTTCCCGCTTTTTGTCCGAGCCAGCGGGCAAGCTATTAATCTTTAAGAATAATTGGGGGATTTTGGTCAATCATCAGGACCATTTCAAGATTTTTGGAGAAGGCCGTTCCTTAGGATTGATGCAGTTGTGGTCAGGAGTCAAGAAGATAGACAACTGGTTAGAACAGGAGTTTACCTATGCCTTTGATCAAAGATTTGGTTATTTGACTGCCTCTCCCTTTTATACTGGTACCGGAATGGTAGTTTTGATAAGGTTACATCTACCAGCGATTTCCCTCTTGTATGGGGTAGAACAGGTATCTCAGTGGTTGAAAGAGAAGGAGGAATTTTTATTAACCGGGGTAAACGGGGAGCGAGAGATTATCGGTCATGTGTTTGAATTGAGTAATCGGTACACCTTGGGAGTGAGCGAGTCTCAAACTTTACAAACGATGAAAAAAATGGTTACCTACATAGTAGAGTGGGAAAAACAGGTGAGACAATCCTTGGTACAGTCTCCCCTGCGCCAGAATGGATTGTTAGAGAAAATAGCCCAAATGAATGAAGAATTTTCTCATGATTTTGAATTGGATTTGAGAAAGAAGGATTTTTTTAACTTTTTATCGCTTTGGATTTTGGCTTATCAGGAAGGAATATTCTCTGGTAAGAAGGGGTTTGATAAGTTGAAACTAAAAACAATTGTTGATTGGTCTAAAATTGACAGTAGCTTAAGAAAAGAGTATGTTGGATTAGAGGACCTTTGGGAAGAATGGTTGGGGAGGATTGTAAGCGATGTTTGAACGTTATACCGAAAGAGCCCGGAAAGTTATAATCTTAGCCCAGGATGAAGCGGTTAGGTTGAAGCATAACCATATTGGTACTGAACACCTGCTTTTAGGTCTTTTGCGGGAACGAGAAGGAATTGCGGCTAAGATTTTGGATAGTTTTGATATAACCTTGGAAATAGTAAGAAGTGAATTGGAAAACCAATTAGATAAACTCGAATATCAAGCTTCGAAGGAAGTAGCTTTTACCCCAAGAGCCAAACGAGTTTTGGAACTCGCTTTGGATGAGACTCGCCGTTTGGGTCATAACTATGTAGGGACCGAGCACATTTTATTGGGTATTCTCCGCGAGGGAGAAGGAGTAGGAGCCCAAGTACTTAGGCACTTGGGTCTTGATATTGAAACAGCCCGAGCTAAACTTTACGAAATTTTAAACGAAAGTGCTTCTCAGCCGGAGACTTTTCCTCGTTCTTTGCAGAAGGAGAATAGCCGAACACCGGTTTTGGATGAATTTAGTCGAGATTTGACCCACCTGGCTCGAGAGAAAAAATTAGATCCGGTCATTGGGAGAGAAAAGGAAATAGAGCGGGTAATCCAAATTTTGAGCCGTCGAACTAAAAATAACCCGGTTTTAATTGGAGAACCGGGAGTGGGTAAAACCGCTATAGTGGAAGGCTTAGCGCAAAAAATTGTCGAAGGAGAAATCCCGGAAATACTTAAAAATAAAAGAGTGGTTAGCTTAGATTTAGCTGCTATTGTAGCCGGTACTAAATATCGGGGTGAATTTGAAAAAAGGTTGAAAAAAATTGTTTCCGAAATTGTCCAAAGTGGAGAAATAATTTTATTTATTGACGAGATTCATACTTTAGTTGGGGCAGGAGCAGCCGAAGGAGCGATTGATGCAGCCAATATTTTGAAACCAACCTTAGCTCGGGGTGAGCTCCAAGCCATTGGAGCTACTACCATTACCGAGTATCGCAAGTATA
This sequence comes from Candidatus Atribacteria bacterium, assembly GCA_030156825.1. Lineage (GTDB taxonomy): Bacteria > Atribacterota > Atribacteria > Atribacterales > JASGLU01 > JASGLU01. The sequence continues at coordinate 8,490 of JASGLU010000027.1, forward strand.
TTGAAAAAGACTCGGCCTTAGAGAGAAGATTCCAGACGGTGTTTGTAGATGAACCGTCAGTAGAAGTGTCTATTCAAATCTTACAGGGAATCAAAGATCGTTACGAAGACCATCACCGGGTGGATATTGCAGATGAGGCCTTAAAAGCAGCAGTAAAACTTTCTCAACGTTATATTGCCGACCGTTATCTTCCGGATAAAGCGATAGACCTCATGGATGAAGCCTCCAGCCGGGTGAGACTGCGGACCACTATTTTACCCGAGCACTTGAAAAATATGGAAAAACAGGTGGAGGAGGTTCGTTCTTCCAAAGAGAAAGCGGTGAAAGAGCAGGATTTTGAAGAAGCGGCCCGTTATCGAGATGAAGAAGAGCAATTAAAACAAAAATACCGGGAAGAGAAAGAAGAATGGTTGCGAGAAGTAGATTCTCTTCGCCCTTCGGTGGGGGAAGAAGACGTAGCAGCGGTGGTTTCCAGTTGGACTGGTATCCCGCTTTCTCGCCTGGCTCTGGAAGAAAAAGAAAGGTTAGTCAATATGGAGGAGGAAATTCACCGACGCTTAGTTGGTCAGAATGAAGCGGTGAAAGCAATTTGTCAAGCTATTAGGCGTTCACGGGCGGGGTTGAAAGACCCAAGGCGGCCTTTGGGTTCATTCATATTTTTGGGTCCCTCAGGAGTAGGTAAAACGGAATTAGCAAAATCTCTGTCTGAATTTCTCTTTGGTCGAGAAGATGCACTAATAACTCTTGATATGTCGGAATACATGGAAAAATTCACCGTTTCCCGCTTGGTCGGTTCTCCTCCCGGGTATGTTGGCTACGAAGAGGGCGGTCAGTTAACCGAGAAAGTTCGGCGGAGACCTTATTCGGTGGTGTTATTTGACGAAATCGAGAAGGCCAATCCGGATATATTCAATATCCTCTTGCAAATCATGGAAGAGGGTAGGCTTACCGATGCTCAAGGCCGGATTGTTGATTTTAAAAATACGATCATTATTATGACTTCTAACTTGGGAGCTCGTTTGATTTCTTCGGAAGGATCTATTGGGTTTGGCAAAGGAAAGCAAGAAGCTTCCTATAATGACATTAAGCATAAAGTTATGGAAGAGGTTAAACGAACTTTCCCACCTGAGTTTTTGAATCGGGTTGACGAAATCATCGTGTTTCGTCCTCTTAGTTTGGGTGAAGTAGAGAAAATAGTTGACTTTCTGATAAGAGATACCCGGAATCGTTTGGCTGAGCACAATATGGACCTTGAAATCACACCTGAGGTAAGGTCTAAAATTGCCAAGGAAGGATACGATCCTAATTTTGGAGCTCGTCCCCTAAGACGAGTGGTCCAAAAATTAATAGAAGACCCGCTATCCGATCTAATTTTGAAGGGTACTTTCAAAGAAGGAGATCGGATTTTGGTGAGTCTGGAAGAGGAGAAGGTCTCCTTTACCCGGATTCTTCCTTTAGAGTTGTCACTTAAATCTTAACCGAAATGGCTTACTTGTGTGTGAACTGTGGATATTCCACTCCCGGCTGGTTGGGCCGCTGCCCCCAGTGTGGGGAGTGGAATTCTTTTTTAGAGGAAAAACCAACCACCCCTGGGAAAAAGAATTCTGCCCCTGGGCAGGACCCTCTTTCTCTGCAAGAAATAGAGGAAAAAAATTTAGCCGAGGGTAAACGGCTAACTACCGGTTTTATGGAAGTAGATCGGGTGCTGGGGGGCGGGATAGTGGAAGGGTCGCTGGTTCTTTTGAGCGGAGACCCGGGCATAGGGAAGTCCACCCTGCTTTTAAAGGTGGCTTATTACTTGAGTCAAAAAGGAGAGAAAGTGCTCTATGTGAGCAGTGAAGAATCTCTCTACCAACTGTATATTCGAATCAAACGTCTTATTATCCCCCAAATTCCTTCTCTTTTTCTTTTGTCTACCAGTAGCTTCGAGGAACTGGAAAACGGGGTAAAGAAGGTAAACCCCTCTTTGGTAGTGGTGGATTCTATTCAAAATATGTTACCTTCTCGGGGGGAATTTTTGCCCGGAGGGGTAGCCGCGGTTAGGGATCTGAGCTTGAAATTTATGGAGATGGCCAAAAGAAAAAACATAGCGCTTTTTATAGTTGGCCATGTCACTAAAGAGGGAACGGTAGCCGGTCCGCGGACACTGGAACATTTGGTAGACGTGGTTTTGTATCTTGAAGGAGAACCGCAAAATCCTCTTCGAATTTTGCGAGGGACTAAAAATCGGTTTGGTTCCACCCAGGAGGTAGGCCTCATGGAAATGAGAGAAGAAGGGTTGTTTGATTTGATAGATCCTTCCCACTATTTTGTAGCCGAGGACCAGCTGAATGGTTCGGGTACAGCTCGGACCGTCTTAGCTCAAGGTAAAAGAAGTGTAGTGGTAGAAGTCCAATCTCTGGTTAACCCTTCTTATTTGGGTTTTCCTCGAAGAGTAAGTTTAGGGATTGACCTTAATCGGTTACACCTTCTGTTGGCGGTGGTAGAAAAAACCAGTCGAGTTAAGTTTTTTAAGTCTGATGTATATTTGAGTATTGTGGGGGGAATTAAGGCGGAAGAGACCGCTTCTGATCTTGCGGCTTGTTTTAGCCTGGTTTCTTCTCGGGTTGACCGCCCGTTAGATAAAGGGACGATATTTCTGGGAGAAGTAGGATTAGGTGGAGAATTGCGGCCAGTTCCCCTTTTAGATTCTCGCATTCAGGAAGCTTCAAGGATAGGTATCAAGCGAGTGGTGACCTCTTCTTACTTTCTCCAAGATAAAAAGAGAAAACACCACTTTCCGGCAGAGATTCAGCTAATCGGTTATCCTACTATTCAGTCAGCCTTGAAACAGGAGTTAGATTTGGGCTGACCTTCTTTTTCTTTCTTTGCTTTTCTTCTTTTTCCCAAAAGAGCAAGAAATGTTATAATTTGACCCAAATATAACCATTTTCTATTATAATAAGGATTATTAGCACTCTAAGGAGAAGAGTTTATGTAGGTTTTTGGAACTGAACAAAACAATGTTTATTATTAAATCGAGGAGGCAAGACCATGTCGAAAAGTGATTGGTTGTTTTTTTTGGTTCTTTTAATAGGAGTTTTTATAGTTGGTTTTTTTGGGTATTACTCAACCATTTTACAAAATCCAGAGTTTTTTTGGATTATTTTAGGTTGGTCTTTTCTTATTTCTGGAATTTCTTTGATAGTGAAAAAAATAGTGGAGCAATTCCTGGGATGGAAGTTTACCGGCTTTTTTGGTTTTTTCGCTCGAATGTCAGCGATCGACCTCCTGGTAGGTTTAGGAGGGCTAATCGTAGGCTTGGTAGTAGGAGTACTGTTAACTTATCCCATATCTTTTCTTCCTTTTTACAATCCTTTTTTGCCGATTATAATAACTGTTGTTTGTGCAGTAGTTGGATTAACTCTTTTTTGGTTGCGGCGGGAAGATATTGTTTCTCTCTTTACCGGAATCCCACGGATGAAATTGCTCAAAGGTCAAAATCTTTCAGCTAAAGTGTTAGATACCAGTGCTATTGTCGACGGGAGAATTGCTGATATCTGTAAAACCGGCTTTTTGGAAGGGGAATTGATAGTTCCCCGGTTTGTGCTGCAAGAATTGCAACAGGTGGCGGATTCGCAAGACCCCCTAAAGAGGAACCGGGGTCGCAGGGGACTGGATATTTTAAACAGAATGAGAAAGGAAAAAAAAGTTAGCGTTAGGATTTTGGACAGGGATTTTGTCGATATTAGAGAAGTGGATGCTAAATTAATAAAATTGGCTAAAGCCTTGGGCGCCAAAGTGGTAACCAACGATTATAATTTGAACAAAATTGCCGAGCTTGAAGGGGTAGGAGTGCTAAATATTAACGATTTATCTAATGCCCTGAAGCCATATGTTCTCCCAGGAGAAGAACTGAGAATTCAGGTGATTCGAGAGGGGAAGGAGGCCGATCAGGGAGTAGGGTATTTGGATGATGGTACTATGGTGGTTATAGAAGGAGGGAGAAAGTTTATCAATTCGGTAATAGATACAGTGGTGACCAGTGTCCTTCAAACTCCGGCCGGGAGGATGATCTTTGTTCGACCCAAAAACAGTAACCATTAGTGAGGATGAAAGAATTTGATTAGTGCCATTATTGTAGCAGCAGGAGTGGGAGAGCGGGTTAACTCGGTAGTTCCCAAACAGTATTTACCTTTAATGGGAAAGCCAGTGCTTGCCCATACCTTAGATGCCTTTGAAAATTGTCCGGCTATATCGGAAATAGTAGTGGTGATTAGCCCCTTTCACCGGGAAATTTTCTTGCAGGAAGTGATGGGTAGGTTTTCCTATAAACGGGTGAGAGAGTTTGTTTTTGGAGGGTCAACCCGTCAGGAATCGGTTTACCAGGGGTTAAAGGTGATAAAAGAAAGAGGGGAGAGTCAATTTGTTCTCATCCACGATGGAGTGCGCCCCTTAATTAGTCAGAATCTGCTCAAGCGATGTATTGAGGGAGTGAGAGAACATCAAGCAGTGTGTTCGGCGGTTCCTTGTGTGGATACCTTGAAATTTACCCGAGATGGGAAGACGATAGAACAGACCTTGGACCGAACCAAAATTTGGCGGGCTCAAACCCCCCAGGCTTTTGAGATATCTTTGATTTGGGAAGCTTTTCAAAGAGCAGAAGAAGATGGATTTGCGGGGACGGATGATGCTTCTTTAGTGGAGAGACTGGGGAAGCCAGTTTACTTTGTTACAGGTTCGGAAGAGAATCTGAAAATCACCACTCCGGAAGATTTTTTGCGAGCGGAAGAATGGTTAAGGTGGAAAGATCGATGATGGTTTGGCGCGTGGGAATTGGTTACGATATTCACCAACTGGTGCCGAACCGGAAATTAGTATTGGGGGGAGTGACGATTCCCTTTAATCGGGGACTACTGGGTCATTCAGATGGAGATGTGGTTTGCCACGCTATTATGGACGCTTTGTTGGGAGCGGCCGGTTTACCAGATATAGGTTATTATTTTCCCGATCAAGACCCTCAGTACCGGGGAATTCGAAGTCTCATACTTCTGGATAAAGTAAGTTGCTTAATTCAGGACGAAGGTTGGAAAATTAGCAATGTTGATACTACTTTGGTAGGAGAGAGTCCGCGAGTAGCTCCTTTTGTTCAGCAGATGAAAAGTTTTTTGAGTCAGACTATGAATATTCCTGTAACTTCGATAGGAATTAAAGCTACCACTAACGAGCAATTAGACAGCATTGGAAGAGGTGAAGCTATTTGTTGTTTAGCAGTAGCTCTTTTACAAAGAGATTAATTTTCGTTTTGATTTTGGGGTTAATTGGACAGCTTTCTGTTGGCTTTAGCTGGGCGTCAACTGAGAAACCGAGGTCAGAGATTTACGCGGTTTATGATCAGGAATCGGACATCAGTTCTATTTTTGTCGAGGATAGACTGCTTTTCCGTATTAGGTTTGAAGGAGAAGAAGAATCGGTCAAGGCCCGGTCAGATAAGATCGTTAGTTCTCTGCGACAGCTTTTTTGTCTCTCTCCGTCTTCCAAGAAATACTTTTATCTGGTTTCCCGAGGGGGCAAATTAGATGCAATGTATCACCAAATGAAGCTTTTTACCGTATTTGAAGAAGATGCTCAGGTCAATAATTCCAATTTGATCAATCTGGCCTCTATGTGGTTATCCTTTGTTCAGATAGAGTTTTATGATTTAAGAGAAAATTACCAGTCGCGGGTACTTGAAACCTTTGAAGGCTATGCCTCTTGGTACGGAGCCCAGTTTAAAAATAGGCTAACCGCTAATGGAGAAAAGTACGATCCCTTAGCCTTTACCTGTGCTCATCGTTCTTTGCCTTTTGGCAGTCTACTTCTGATTACCAATTTGAGTAACGGGAAAAAAGTGTTGGTAAAAGTAAACGACAGAGGACCAAATCACCAAGGAAGAGAACTCGACCTTTCTTTAGCTGCTGCCCGGGCGCTGACCATGAAAAGAGTTGGTGTTCAAAAAATCAAAGTTGAGGTTATATCCTATGAATGAGATTAGAACCAGATTTGCTCCCAGTCCCACCGGTTTTCTCCATATCGGAGGAGCGCGCACTGCTGCTTTTAACTGGGCTTTTGCTCGTCAGCAAGGTGGAGCTCTGGTAGTTCGGATGGAAGACACAGACCTTAAACGGTCTCGTTTAGAATTTGAGAAAGAAATCCTTGCCGATTTGGAATGGTTGGGAATTGATTGGGATGAGGGCCCTAATCGGGGAGGAAAGTTTGGTCCTTACCGACAATCGGAGAGGTTGGACCTTTATCGTTTTTACTTTGAAGAGCTCAAAAAAAGAGGCTATCTTTACCCTTGTTATTGTTCACCAGAGCAACTGAAGGAAGAACGGAGAAAAATGCTTGAGGCAGGTCAGGCTCCTCGCTACTCGGGACGTTGTTATTTTCTTTCCCCAGCTGAAAGAGAAAAATTGGAGCGCGAAGGGACAACCCCTTCCTGGCGTTTCCATATTTCTGAGAACAAAGAGATTACTTTTGAGGATTTAGTTCGGGGGAAGATGGTGTTTCACACCCAGTCCTTAGGGGATTTTGTAGTGTTTAAGTCTGATGGCATGCCTACTTACAACTTTGCCTGTGTCGTCGATGATAATTTAATGAAAATATCCCATGTTATTCGGGGGGAAGAACACCTCTCCAACACCCCTTATCAGATACTTTTAGGTCAGGCTTTGGGGTGGGAGATGCCAACCTATGTTCATGTCCCAATTATTCTGGATGAAAACCGGGCAAAGTTAAGCAAAAGAAAAGGGGATGTTAGCCTGAAATTCTTTCGGGAAGAGGGTTTCTTGCCCCAGGCAATCTTGAACTTTTTATTTTTATTGGGTCACTCTTTTCCCGAAGAAGAACTGGTTCCCCCTGCTCAGATTCCTGCCAATTTTAGCCTGAAAAGAGTGAGTAAGGCAGGAGCGGTGTTTAACCAGTCTAAACTGAGCTGGTTAAATGGAATCTACCTACGTTGTCTATCTCCACAAGAATTGGAGAAAACTTTATTTGACCAGGGGTTTGGGGAATACTTGCCCCGGATCAGGAAAAAGCTGGGTGATCCCCGTTTTTATCTTTTTTTATCTCTGGTGAGCGAGGATTCTACCACTTTAAAAGAAATCGCGGGAAAAATGAGAGATTATCTGGAAGTTTCGCCAGTAGTTTCTTCTTTAGAAAAAGAGGAGCGAGAAGCGATATCGGTTATTGTTTCCTCTTTTTCCCTTCCATTATCCAGTTTTGAAGATGAAGAGGCTATAAAGAAAGATTTACGGAAGTGGCAGAAGAAAACCGGCCTTCCCCCTCGTCTTTTCTTCCAGAGTCTGCGGTTTTTGCTGATCGGAAAAAAAGAGGGGCCGGAACTTAACCGGTTGCTGGTAGCTCTGGGGCCAGAAGTAGTCAAAGAAAAGTTAACCATAAACCGGTTTGCTGAATGAGGGGTGGTGTTGCTATGGGGTTGAGCTTGTTTAACTCTCTAACCGGTCAAAAAGAAGAGTTTTTCCCTCTGCATGATAAGAAAGTTGGTTTTTATGTCTGTGGTCCCACGGTCTATGACTTTATCCACCTGGGGAATGCTCGGGTTTTTGTGGTTTTTGATGCTCTTCGCCGCTTTATGGAGTATCTGGGGTATGAGGTTATTTTTATTCAGAACTTTACCGATATAGATGATAAAATTATTCAGAGGGCGCAGGAAATGGGCAAAGACCCTTCCTGGGTGGCAGAACATTATATAGAACAATATCAAATCGATGCCGGTAAATTGGGCATAAAAGAGGCGACTTATCATCCGCGAGCCACCCAACACATTTCGGATATTATCCAGCTTATAGAGACTTTGGAGAAAAAAGGTTTTACCTATTTAGTCGAGGGCGATGTTTTATTTGATGTTTCCCGTTTCCCCGATTATGGGAAGCTTTCGGGTAAGGACCCTAATCAGCTGCTGGCAGGAGCTCGAGTAGAGATTAGATACCAGAAGCGAAATCCAGCTGACTTTGTCTTGTGGAAAAAGGCCAAACCGGGAGAGCCCAGCTGGGAAAGCCCCTGGGGCCGAGGCCGGCCGGGGTGGCATATCGAGTGTTCGGTTATGGCTATGAAATACCTTGGTCCAACCCTGGATATCCACGCCGGGGGGATTGATTTAATTTTTCCCCACCATGAAAACGAACTTGCCCAGAGTGAAGCCGCTTCGGGAAAAGAGTTTGTTCGTTACTGGTTGCACAACGGGTATATCAATATTCAAAATCAGAAAATGTCTAAATCGTTGGGTAACGTGGTTAATGTGCGAGAACTAACCGAAACTTACCCTCCTCGGGCTATACGTCTGGCTTTGCTTTTTGCGCATTATCGCCGTCCGATGAACATCGATCAGGAACTGCTTGAGTCAGCTGCTAAATATCTGGAGCGGATTAAGAACCTGGTTCGCAATTTATACTTTATTCAAAAAAAACTGGACCAAGGCTTGAGCCGGAAACAGGAGACTGGTTTGGAAGTTGCCCAAGAGCTGGCTCGAATGAAAGATAATTTCTGGTTTTCCCTGGCTGACGACTTTAATACTCCCCAAGCGTTGGCAGTGCTGAGTGATTTTATTCGATTTGCCAACCAGTATTTACACCCCAGTCGAGGCAAGTGGAGTTGGCAGCGACTGGAGGAGATAAAACTTTTTCTGAAAGAAGTGGATCAAGTTTTGGGGATAGTTCCGCAAGAAGAAATTATCTCCGAAGATCGGGAAGTTATTGAGTTGGTCTACCAGCGAGAACAGGCTCGTCGAGAGAAAAAGTGGGAGCAGGCTGATATTTTTAGAGAAAAAATTCGCAGCTTAGGGTATGTGGTAGAAGATACCCCTTTGGGCTCTCGCTGGTATCGAGCGGAAAATGAAGAAAACTGAGCATTATCAAGTGTTTTTTGGTCGTCATCCAGTTGCAGAAGCCTTGAGGGCAAGGAAACGGGGCTTTAAAAGGGTTTTGATTTATCGAAAATCCCGGGGAGAAATAATCGATGAAATAATATCCCTGGCTAAAAAGGCTGGGGTCCCAGTGGATTGGGTGGACAATAAATCAATTTTGGAACGATGGCTGAAACCAGGGGAAGCCCATCAAGGGGTGGTTCTTCTGGCTGGTGTTCGGGAGCAGGCAGGGAGTTGGAAATCAATTTTAAACAAAGTAACAGGAAAAAAAGAGGGTTTAGTAGTATTTGGAGATCGAATTGCAGACCCGGGCAACCTGGGAGCCATTGTTCGCGTTGCCTGCGCTTTTGGAGCCGACGGATTGGTAATAAGTAAAGCTCGGAGCGCCCCCCTTGATTCCCGAGTGCTTAAGGCCTCGGTTGGTTTGATGGATTGGATAGAAATAGCTCAAGTTAACAATTTTACCGAAGTTATCCGCCAGTTTCAGAAAAAAGGAGTTTGGCTGATGGGATTGGCGGCCGAAGGGAGCAAAAGCCTGTGGGAAGTTGACTTCCGGGGTGCCCCCTGGGCGGTGGTGGTAGGAAGTGAGGGACAAGGAATAAGAAGGGTTATTCGTGACCTTTGTGATGTTACTGCTTGTATCCCTATGGCCCGAGAGGTTGACTCTTTGAATGTTTCGGTGGCTTGTGGTGTTGGCTTGTACGAAATTGTGCGACAAAGAAGGAGTGCCTTGAGTGGTTAAAAAGAATGATGTGATTGAGGAAAAGGTGGTTGATTTTGCCCTTCCCGAAAGTTCCGGGGTGATTAAACAGGGAGGATTGGTAATTTTTGTACCTGGGGCTTTACCGGGAGAAAAATGCCAGGTTAAAATTCGGAAAATAAAGCGAAACTATGCGCTGGGTGAGCTGCTTTCAACCGATTGCTCTTCTCCTTTTCGAATTGAGCCCTTTTGTCCCCATTTTGGAGAGGGGTGTGGTGGTTGTAGTCTCCAGTATATCGATTATCCTTTTCAGAGAGAAATTAAGGAAAAAAACGCACGAGAAGTTCTTTCCCGGGTGGGGCAGGTCGATTGGGAAAAAGTGGATTACCAAGGGATGCTTCCTTCTCCCCGGTTTCTTGAATATCGAAATAAAATGGAGTTTAATTTTGGTCAAAGAGGAGAAGAGCTTAGTTTGGGATTGAGACCTCGGGGAAGGTTTTGGGATTTGATTGACCTTAAAACCTGTTTTTTGATGAAGAAAAGTTTAACCGAAGAGGTGCTTGATTTTTTTAGATTTTATGGAAGAAAACATCATCTTTCAGGCTATGACCCGGTGTCAAAAAAGGGTTTCCTGCGTAATCTACTTGTTAGGTATTCAGAAACGCAAGACCAGCTGCTTTTAGGTCTTTCTACCACTTCGGGTGAATTGCCGCACATAGAGGAGTTAACTCGACAGCTCAAGAAACAATTTACTAATTTGATTGGGTTTTCTCAGATTATCAACAATTCTCCCGCCAGCGCCTTGCTGTTTGAACAGAAAAAACTCTGGTATGGAGAAGACCATTTTTTTGAAAAAATTGGCTCTATTAACTACCGGGTTTCCCTGGAGAGTTTTTTCCAAGTGAACACCGCTGGCTGTTTAACTCTTTATTCTCAGGCCAAAGAACTGGCTTGTATTCAATCCGATGAGACGGTGCTTGACCTTTACTGTGGAAGTGGGGGGGTAGGTCTTTTTTTAGCTGACCAAGCTAATCGGATAATTGGAGTTGAGGATAACCAAAGGGCGATAGAGGATGCTCGGTTTAACGCCTGGGCAAACGGATTGGATAATTTTACAGTAATTCAAGGAAGGGTAGAAAAGATGATAAACGACCTGAGCGGCTTAAGAGCGGATGTAGTAGTGGTTGATCCTCCCCGAGCTGGTTTGGATAAAAAGCTGGTAAGAAGAATATCTCGGATCGGGGCCGATAGAATAGTTTATTTGTCCTGTAATGTTGGAACTTTAGCCCGGGATATCTCTTTTTTTAAAGAAAAAGGCTACCATCTAACCCGCCTGGTTTTTATAGACCTTTTTCCCCAGACTCCTCATTTTGAGTCGGTCGCACTTTTAGAGGAGGAAAGATGATAAAATTGAAGATTAACTCTTGCAAAAAATCCGGCTGATGGGTAAAGTATTGTCCATAAGGTAGGTGATAGGGATGAAAACGGTAGACAAAATAAGAAAATTTGCAACCTTAGAGGGTGCAATAGCGGATAGAGTTTTTCGGTTAAAGGGAGAGGGTGCATTTGAGGTTTTGGCCCGAGCCCAAAAAATGGAGAAGTTAGGAAGAAAAATTATTCACTTAGAAATTGGAGAACCGGATTTTGATACTCCTTCCAATGTGAAGGAAAAAGCAGTTCGGGCTATTAAGGAAAACCATACCCATTATGTTCCTTCAGCTGGAATAGATGAACTACGAGAAGCGGTTGTCAATTATATTGAAAGAACAAGGGGAGTTAAAATTTCTCCGGATGAGGTGGTAATTACCCCAGGAGCCAAACCGGTGATATTCCTTAGTTTTTTACTGCTTTTAGAAGAAGGTGATGAGGTAATTTATCCGGACCCTGGTTTCCCAGCTTACCGTTCTATTATTGATTTTGTGGGGGCTAAAGCGGTGCCTATTCCCCTGCGGGAAGAGAACAATTTTCGATTAGATTTAAAGGAGCTGCTAAGCCTAATCACCAGTAAGACCAAAATGATTGTGCTTAATTCTCCCCACAATCCCACTGGTTCTATGTTAACAGCAGCCGAGATCGAAGAAGTTGCCCGGATTGCTCAAGAAGAGGATCTGTTAATTTTTACCGATGAAGTTTATCGGGAAATTGCCTATGAGGAGAGGCCAGTGAGCATTTTAGAATTTCCGGGGATGAGAGAACGGACAGTTTTGCTTGATGCTTTTTCCAAAAGCTTTGCTATGACTGGCTGGCGACTGGGTTATGCTGTTTTGCCTGCCGAGTGGGCGAAGTTCCTTTCTCTTTTGGTAACCAACTCTAACTCATGCACTTGTGCTTTTACCCAGATAGCTGGGGTAGAGGCTTTATTGAATTCTCGGGAATCGGTAGAAGCCATGAGCCAGGAGTTTAAACGAAGAAGAGATTTTTTGGTTGATAGGTTGGGGCAAATTGAAGGTCTTCGGTTTGTTAAGCCAACAGGGGCTTTTTACTTTTTCCCCAACATTCGGGAATTTGGGCTTAGTTCGCAGGCTATGGCGGACTATCTTTTGGAAGAAGCAGGGGTAGCCGTTCTCCCAGGAACTTGCTTTGGGGAAAAGGGAGAAGGTTATCTTCGCATTTCTTTTTCCAACTCCCTGGAAAATTTAGCTTTAGCCATGGACAAAATGGAGGCGGCTCTGAAAAAGCTAAGAAGGGGTTCGATTAAATAAAATTACTTTTTGCTAACATGAACTCTTATCATGGGTAATGAACAGAGGAGGAAAATAATATGAGAATTATCCTTGGCGGTTTTAAGCGGAGGAACAATCCTTTAAGCAGAGGAGAAGAACAGGCGATTTTGCAGAAAATTATTGACCTTCTTTACCAAGAGGGTTTGGAATTTGACCTTAAAATCGAGGAGGTAGAAGCGAGCGATTCCTAAATAACCACCCATGTCTCTTCTTAGAATGGACCCCATAACATAATACCAATTGCCTAACCATAGACCATATTTATGTCCCATAATCCAACTAAAAACTTGATAAGCGAAAATAATAGTTTTAAAGGAAACACCCAAGGGTGGTGATGACTTCCTCCCAAAAGAAGAACGGCCGATGGAAAGTTTCCATTATCGCCCAGGAAATTGGAAAATGACTTTCATAATGTCTAAGCCCCTTCTTCTCTCCCATCAGGGGGAGAGAAGAAGAATCAACAAGTAGAAGGGTAAATATTTGTGGTGGAAAATTGGTTTTTAGCTATTCCTTTTTTAATTATTCTTTTTCTTATCTCCTGGGTGGATTTGCGGGAGAGGAGAATCCCCAATCAGCTGGTTCTTTTAGTTGTGGTTCTCGGCATTATATCTTTGTTTTTTGGCCAACCCCTTTTTCCGGCTCTTTTAGGAGGAATTGTTTATTTTTCGCTGCTTTTCCTTATTCATCTTATTTCCCCAGAGGGAATGGGTTTCGGAGACGTAAAGCTGGCCGCAGCTTTAGGATTTTTTCTCGGGTGGCAGAGGGCACTGCTTGCCTTTTTGCTTTCCTTTGCCGGAGGAGCAATTATAGGTATAATTTTAATAGCTCTCAAGATAAAAGGGAGACGCGACCCTATCCCTTTTGCCCCTTTTCTGGCCGGAGGAGCAATAGTTTCTTTTTTTTGGGGAGAGAGAATAATAGACTGGTATCTGAATTTCCTGCAGTACGGGTTTTAATCAGCAAATAGTTTCTGATAGATGGCCATGCAGCGGGGGGTCTATCAGAAAGAGCCGTAGGCCTTAATAGATTTGGCCGGTTCTGGGAGGGGGAGTGAGCCAATTAGGCCAGGGAGCAAATAGGGTGACCTCCTCAAAGGAAACGAGGGAAAACAGACAGCCTACGGCGTAAACAAAAAATAAAAGACAAAAGAAAAAAACACCGAGGGGAAATAATCCCAGCAATAGGGGGTAAACCCCCTATAACCCCAAAAAACCAAAAAGACATAAAAGAAAAAAGCAAAAACCCATCGAGGAAGGAAAAGCGTCTTCCTCGGCATAAGGGGGAAAGAATTCCCCCCTATAAACCCTTTTTCCATTTGTTATCTCTGAACTTTTTCCCTCACCCTCCTCGGGAGAGCTCCACATATTTTTCCCTTTCCCTCGACTCTTTTTCTTTTTCCCTCGCCCTTGACGGGAGAGGGTCAGGGTGAGGGTGATTCCTGCAAAAATGTTTTCCCTCAAAAAACCCCCTCCCTTACCCACCCTGCCAAATCAATGATTTGGCAGGGAACCCGGTCACTCCCTCCCTCCGGGGGAGGGAGAAAAAGAAGGGAAAACACCTCCTCACCCGTCATTCCTGAATGTCTCTATCAGGAATCTAAATAAGAGAAGGGGAAATCTCTTTGTGGTCTCCTTAAAAAATTAAAAGAAAGGTTGAGAGAGGCTTTTTCTCCTTTAATGTTTACGATTGACAGATAGAGATAAACGCATTTTTGCATTGGTTAGTAATGTTTATAAACACTTTGTTGGGGTATAATAAAATGAGAGGTAGAAAAATGGACGTTGAGGAAATTAAAAAGAAAATTATTCCTGTTCTCCAGCGCTATCAAGTTCAAAGAGCCAGTATTTTCGGATCTGTGGTTCGGGGAGAGGATGCTCCGGAAAGCGATATTGATATTCTGGTGGAGCTGAACGATAACCTGAGTTTGTTAGATTTTGTGGCATTAAAACTGGAATTAGAAGAAGTTCTTCACAAAAGGGTAGACCTGGTGGAGAAAAAAACTTTAAAAGAAACAATAAAAGATGATGTACTGGCGCAAGAGGTTCAAATATGGTGAGAAGAAACCCCGGGCTTTACCTGGAGGATATTTATCGAGTATCAATGCCATTGATGAATATACTCGTAATCTGACTGAGGCTGATTTCTATCAAAATGGCCAGGTTCAGGACGCAGTGACAAGAAGGTTAGAAATTATTGGAGAAGCGGCAAAAAGTCTGGAGGAGGAATTTCGTCGGCGCTACCCCGAGCTCCCCTGAAAAAGCATGGCAGGAATGAGAGATGTATTGATTCATCAATACTCTGGAGTCGATTTACATCGGGTATGGCTTACTATTAAGGAGGATTTACCTGCTATTAAACAAAAGATTACAGAAATAAATTCATCACTATAGGTAGGCACTATTCCCTTGTCGTTCTTGTCTGTGATTCCTGAATGTATTTATCAGGAATCTAAATGTTTGAGGACAAATGCATTTAGATGCCTGATAAAAGTGCTCAGGCATGACGAGTGAGGAAGATTTCCGGCTGAATCTCGGGAATGACAAAAATGGGAAACCCTTGAAGGGAGAGGGTGTCTTCTTCTCAAAAATCATATTTCCTCAGCAATTTCCTCCATAGAGGGGGAAAACTCAGGATTGTCATATCAGGTGAGGCTCAAGGTGATCGTCCAAAGAACACCTCTTGCGCAGACCCTTTGACCTCTACTGTGGTATAATTTCTCACAGAGGGACTTTTTGAAGAGGTGAAACCATCTAAAAGATGAGTAAATCAATAAAAGAAAAATATCCTCTCCTTTTCCAGGATAAAAAAGCCGATGAGAACCTGGATGTTCGATATCATAGAGCCTGGCAGAAAGCCAGAATAGCAGCTGATATTTTGAAAAAGGAATATGGAGCTGAGAAAGTCTGGGTTTTTGGCTCACTTATTCAGAAGGATAGATTTAATCAAAAATCAGACGTTGATTTAGCAGAAGTCGGTATACCTGATGATAAATTTTATTCCGCAATTGCAGCTATCACCAGAGTTGTCAGGGATTTCGAGATAGATCTGGTGGATATGAAAAGCTGCCGGGATGCTCTGAAGAAGGCAATAGAAGAAGAGGGCATCCTGATATGAATAGAAAATATCTGGCTCTGGCCAGCAGAATAAAAGCCGAACTTTCAGATATAGAAGCAGTGGTAAAAAGAATAACCGGTGGGTGGGAACGCTTAAGAACTACCGGAGATGACTATTATCTGGATAGTGTGGCGCTTAACCTGCACACCTTTTATTCTGCACTGGAGAAAATTTTCACTCTTATCGCTACAAATATTGATGGAGCTATACCTGAAGGACCATCCTGGCACCAGGATTTACTGATCCAGATGAAAAGGTGAGATAAAAAACATTCGACCGGCAGTATTAAGCCAGGAAACTTGTCAAATGCTTGATGAATATAGAGCTTTCAGGCACATAGTGAGAAATATACGCCTTCAACCTGTCTTACGATAAGATAGCACCTCTTGTTAATAACACTGAGACCTTATTCACCCAGCTTAAGAAAGAAATGGGGCAGTTTGTCAGATTCATTGAAGAAGCAGGAGAAAGTAGTTAATATTTGAGTGTCACAATACTTATCTTCTAAATAGAATTGTAAAGGGGAAGACCACCCTTTCTTTTTCTTCCTCCCCTCTCCCTCGACGGGAGAGGGTCAGGGTGAGGGTGAGCAATGAGGGGGAAAACCCACTCATAACCCCCGGAAAATAGAAAAGATAAAAGGAGAAAAACCTACGGAGAAAAAACGTCTCCGTGTTGTCACCCCTGAATGCTTTATCATCCCCGCCGTCATTCCTGAATGTCTCTATCAGGAATCCGAACTATAAGGGGGAGAAAAAGATTCCTCCTTATGACCCCCAAAAGACTAAAAGA
Organism: Candidatus Atribacteria bacterium; assembly: GCA_030156825.1. GTDB lineage: Bacteria > Atribacterota > Atribacteria > Atribacterales > JASGLU01 > JASGLU01. The sequence continues at coordinate 24,721 of JASGLU010000027.1, forward strand.
CAAAGAATATAAAGAACAAAGACTACTGAGGGAGAAAAAGCCTCCCTCAGTAGATGCCTGATAAAGGATTTCAGGCATGACGAAACAGACAATGAGGGGGCTTCGCCCCCTCATAACCTCCTAAAAAGCAAAGAAACATAGAAAAGCAAATACAACCGAGGAAGGAGAACGCTTCCTCGGTACAAAGGGGAAAGAATTCCCCCCTTGTAAACCCCTTTCTTTTCATCAGCACAATGACTCCTCAGCCGTCATTCCTGAATGTCTCTATCAGGAATCCGAACAATAAAGGAGCAGAGTCCCCCTCTAAGTGTTCCAAAAATTTTCAAAGGTAGATTGTGGGGAGATTGACTTTGTGATAATATCTATTTGTAATTCCTACAATTGAATAGTTTTCGTTTAAGGAAGTTGGGGAATGAGCTACTTGGTGCGAAAAAGAAACAAAGAAGACGGTTTCACTTTAATTGAGCTGGTTATTGTGGTAGCCATCATCGGGATTTTGATGGCGATAGCCATCCCCAACTATATGACCGCCCGGCAAGCTACGGCAGTAAGCGCCACCAAAGCGAATTTGCGCAACTTAGCCACCGCTTTAGAGCTCTATATGGTAGAAAATAGCCTGAGTGCATATCCGGAAGCTACTGATATAAGTGACAAATTAAGCGGTTATTTTAATGGTCCTGCTCCTCTTCCCCCGGCAGATAACACCACATACTACCAGTATGCCCTGATAGACGATGGCTTTCTTATCTGGGATCCCAATACGTATACAGTTGGCGGAGAATCGCATACATATGTGGTTGGCCCAGGAGGCAATATCCAAGAAGATCCAAATACAGACGTCCTTACTGGCACGTCCATTAATTTTGGTCATTCGACTGGAACATGAGAAACACAATCTCCGCTCTATAAGCTTAACTTCTAAACTCGCCCACAAAGTTTGAGAAGCTTTTAGAAAAATGGGGGAGGGTCGAAGGAAAATTTCCCTCCCCCATTTTTCTTTCTTTTCACGAATTCCCTCCTTCGCCAAGAACTCCACTTTCTGCCAGCACCTTTTACCACCGATCGTGAGATTTCTGCCATCACAGAACCTTTTCTCTCACCGCGAGGGCTTTCTTTTTTGTCATCGCGAGACTCCTTTACCCGTCACTCCTGAATGGTTCTATCAGGGGTCTAAATTATTTAAAAGCGTAGATTCCCGATAAAAAATTTCGGGAATGACGGAATAAAGGGAATGCCTCTCATAGCCGTCACTCCTGAATGTCTCTATCAGGAATCTAAACAATAGGACAGGAAACCCTTTATGTATTTTCCCTCTATAGTCTTTACCTGTATGACAAAATGAATAATCCGGAGCATTCTCCCCACTGAGTCCGGACATTGGTTCCACTCATTCCGGAATAAAGTTCCATCCATTCCGGGCTGGTTCCAGCTCCTTTAT
>JASGLU010000093.1 GCA_030156825.1 Candidatus Atribacteria bacterium
CTGAACTTTGGTCCTCCTCAAGAAGAACTTCGAGGAGTCTCTTTTACAAGATTACCTCTTTTTTTCAGCTCTCCGGCTTTCCAACTTCTTGGAACCCGTAGTAACTATACAATATCACCTTTTAGGAATTCTGTCAAGGGGTGTTAGGAAAAAAATTTTAAAAATTATTCTTCAGAAGGAGAACCCTCCCCTAAGGAGAATCTACCACTTTGTACCCCAAAAAATTCGGGGTTTTTAAAGTCGATGTCGCTTATCAGACTCTGGCACTCCAGATAGTTTCCATCAAAATAAACTCGAGCCGGAGTATCGGTTTGCAAGATCTCTTCTTCGTCCCGGTATTCTAAAACCGAAGTTTCAATCCTGTCACCGGAAGCCGAGGTAGCTTTCACCTCTTGTAAGAAGCGAAACTGATTTTGGTCCAGGTTAATTCTTGCCCGTTCGGCCACCAGAGTTGCCCTCTCCTTCTGAGTACCTGCTTCTAAAACTACCAATTTTACTCCGCCCTGGCAGTGAGCTTCGGTAGTATTTTTATCCAATTCCATCCTTTCTGCCTCCAACAGCCAGGTTAGCTCCCCCTGCTGCCAGCCTCGCACCATCGCTTTTTTAATATCTACCGGCTGAGAAACCACTTCTTCTTCCTCTTCTTCGGTCTCAGATTCAGAAGAAATCACTTCTTCTTCCTGAGACTGAAGCAGAAAAAAGACCAGCAAAAAAGCAAACAGACAAAAAGTGATGATCAGCAGGCCTTTTCCTTTCACCGCTTTCTAACTCCATCTCCAGGAATAAAAAGCTCTCCCTCTTTTGCATAAATCATTTTTCTAAGTCATAGGGCCAACAAGCTATCCCTCCGTCCATAACCAAAACCTGCTCAAAACCAGCCGCTCGCAGGATAAGCGATGCCTCATACCCCCTTAAACTAACTGCACAGAAAAGCACTATTTCTTTATCCCGAGGAAGTTGGTCCAAATTTTGAGGAAGACTGCCCAGGGGAATCAAAGTACTACCAGGAATTCTTGCGGTTTGATATTCCTTTGGCGTCCGGACGTCCAACAAAACAAAATCCTCCCCTCTCTTCCTCTTTTTTTCTACCTCTTGGGGGGAAATCCCCACCATCTTACCTTCAAGTTTATTTCGTAAAACATTCCCTGCCACACAAATATTATCAATAGCAGAAGCATAAGGTGGGGCATAGGGCACATCCAGATTGGAAAGGTCTTCTACTCGAGCTCCATAGTTTAAGGCGGTGGCCAGGGCATAGATGGTTTTGCTCACCTCACCTGGACCTATAACCTGCCCTCCAAGAAGTTTCCCGCTTCTTTTATCGGCCACCAATTTGGTGACCACTCGCTTGGCACCTGGAAAATAATGAGCGCGATCCGAAGCTGGAACCAGTGCATATTCAACTTCGTAACCCTGGGTCTGCGCTTGTCGAATGCCAAAACCGGTGCGAGCGATAGTATAATCAAACAGCTTAAAAATGGCGGAATTCAGTGCTCCTCGGAAAGTTTCTGTTCCCCCCGCCAGGTTAATAGCCACCACTCGTCCTTGTTTGTTGGCCAAAGAACCCATGGGCATATAAGAAGGAGAACCGCTCACCAAATTTTCTATTTCCACACAATCCCCGGCAGCATAAATATTAGGGTCGCTGGTACGAAGAAAAAGGTCGACTTTGATACCCTCAGTTTCTCCAATTTCCAAACCGGCCCGGCGGGCCAAATCGCTATCGGGCCTAAAGCCGGTAGCGATTATTACCAAATCGGCTTCGTAGCTTCCCCGGTCGGTAACTACTCTTTTTACCCGACCTTCTTCTCCTTCTAACCGTTCCACTTTTTCTCCCACCCGGATATTTACCCCTTTTTCCTGACAGTAACGGCGAACTAAAATGCCCATATCCTCGTCCAAAATGGGAAGAATCTCTGGTAACATCTCCAAAATAGTAACCTCCAGCCCACTTTTGACCAGGCTTTCAGTCATCTCCAGGCCAATAAGACCACCACCAATAATTACCGCTCGCCTGGCTAACTTTTCGCGGATGCTCCAGCGAATTGCTTCTGCATCTTCCACTCCGTGCAGAGTATAGACGTGGGAAAGGTCCAAACATCGCAGTTCGGTTTCTGGCTGATTTAAGTCTATCGCCTTCACCGGAGGAACAGCCACTTTTGCTCCAGTAGCTAAAACTAACTTATCGTAAGGAAAAACCAAAATTTCCCCGCTTTCTAAGTTACGGGCCTCTACTTCCTGCCGGGTTCGATCAATGCGTAGGGCTTCGGTTCGATTATACACCTGAACCCGCTTGGATTTTCTAAAAAACTCCGGGTCACGCATAACCCCCAGTGGGGATTCCATCAGCTCCTGCTGTTTTTCGATATCCCCACTTATATAATAAGGAAGGCCACAGCCAGCGTAGGAAAGAAACTTACCTTTCTCTAAAATAACAATTTCTGCCTCCGGGTCCAGCCGACGCAGTTTACCCGCCACCTTAGGTCCAGCCGCTACCCCACCAATAATTACCACTTTTTGTCCCATTCACACTTCCTCCTTACCGTTTCAGACTCTTCACATCGTTATAAATACTACCCAGGCAAAAAAGAGCAACCCCAGCTATTAAAACCCCCAACCCAGCAAAAACTCCTCCTATTCCACTCAACAACCAGAAGCCTTGCCAGTAATTAGGAGGAGCTTCTTCCGGGAGCATGGGGTATGCCCGAGTAAAGCTAAACCAGCTTCCCACTCCTAAAAGAGAGGCCACAACTACTACTACTCCCAATACCACCACTATTATTCCCACTACTTTCAAAAAAGTTCCCATCACACCCTCCTTTTTACTTCAGTATATTTTTTGCCTGTTTAATTTCTGCCAACTCCTCCTCGGTTAATTCCCGGTCAAAACTTCTTATCCCCGATACCCGAAAGCCATGTTTGGCCGCCAGCTGAGTAATTTCTTTTACCTTTTCCACTTCTACCTCTTTACCCAGGGTAAAATCTTCAAATCGACCTTCTAAGGTAAGAATCATGGTCTCGGCCATACAAGCGTAAGCTTTTCCCGGAGGGTAACCAAAATCCATTCCAAAATCGGGGTTACCGGGAACATCTACCACTCCACCTTCAATTATCAATACATCACGCCTTTTACGGGCAACCTCCTGGGCTACGTTTCGAGGCCGAGCCACATCGCAAATTATCGCCCCCGGTTCTATCCAATCTGGTTGCAGGATATTGCCCACCGCCGAAGTTACCGTAATCAACAACCGACAACCGCGAATACCGGCTTCGATATCGGAAAAAGCCGGGCAGGGCTTGTCCCCAACTTTTTCCACCTCAGTTTTTACTTTTCTAAGTTTATCGGCATCCCGGCCAATAATTCTCACCCTCTGCCCCTGTTGCGCCAAAATAAGGGCACAGGCCCGACCAATTGAACCGGTAGCCCCCACAATGGCCACCTCTTCTTCCTGGGGGTCAATTTCCATTTTTTCTGCCCCCAGCCAGAGAGCATCAATTGCTGTAGACACGGTATAACTGTTGCCAGTGGTCACCGCTAAATTTAACCCCTGTTTCACAGTAAGGCCGCCGTCACCGGCCACCGAGGTAAAGGCCCCCAAACCTATTATTTTAGCTCCTTTTTTTTCGGCCAAAAAACCGCATTTTCTAATCTGGGAAGCTACATAAGAAAACGGATACTCTAAAAGAACCCGTGGAGTCATGGGAAGACCAACAAACCAACCGGATATCTCTTTACCGGTAGCCTGGGACACCACACCTGTCACCTGCGAAAGAATGAAAGGAGGAACCCGAGAGGCTAAATATTCCACCCAGCTCGAGGGAAGAAAACTTAAAAACTTTATCCGTTCCTTGATATCTTGCGGGCTCATAGCATGAATAATAAAAGCAAAGCTATCCATCGATTTTTTCCCTTAACTTTCCACGGCTTGCTGCAAACCTTGCAGCATGGCTTCAGCGTTATCCAGCATAGTTTTACGTAAAAAATTGCTAATCAAAGCACCCACCAGCGGGATTCCCAAATCGTATTCTATTTCAAGTTCTACTCTGGTTTTTCCTTCTCCCTCGAGGGCGAATCGCCAAACCCCCTGGTACTGCTTGAAATCACCCCGGGGTGATTCAAACCTGCACTCCCAGTTAGCATCATCCCACCAGTCATTTTCCCACCATTTAATTTCCCGTCCCTGAAATTCCCCCCGCCAAAAACTCTCTACTCGATTGCCTTCTTGATTTATAATTTTTACCTCTTTTAAATTGGGCAAAAAATTAGCCAGATTCTCAATATCTTTTGCTTTTTGATACACTTTTTCTCGAGGTTGATTAATCACTAAAAAAGTAGAAACCTTAGCCATAATTAGTCTCCTACCTCCTCTATCATTTCCCCTACCGCCACCAGCGACTGGCGAAGGGCGGAAAGAACTTCCTCTATTTCCTCATAGCTAATGGTCAGGGGGGGTTCCAAGCGAACCACCTGGGGGTTGTTGAGGGTATAAGCCACCAACACTTTGCGAGCAGCCAATTCCATAGTCAAAAGTGAGGCTATATCTGGATGGGAAAATTCCATGCCGATTAAAAGACCTATGCCCCTCACATCTTGAATTAATCCTGCAAACTGGCCTTTTAATTTTTCCAGCTCTCCCAGAAAAAATTCTCCTTTTTCTCCGGCCTTTTTGGGTATTTCTTCTTCGGCCAGGATATCCAGGGTAGCCAAACCGGCCACACAGGCAAGCGGATTCCCACCCAGGGTGGAGCTGTGAATCAAAGGATTCTCCTCAAATACTTCCCATATTTCTGGGTTAGCGATAAAAGCTCCGAGCGGTAAAACCCCTCCTCCTAAACCTTTGGCCAGAGTCATGATATCCGGCGCCACTTCGAAGTGCTCGCTGGCAAACATCTTGCCAGTTCGCCCCAGACCGGTTTGAATTTCATCTAAAATTAAAAGTGCCCCCGAACGCTGGCAAATTGCTTTCACTTCTTTAAGATAATTTTGATCGGGAATAATAATTCCCCCCTCACCCTGAATCGGCTCTAAAATCACCGCCGCCACTTGCTGGTCTACTGCTTTTTCCATCGCTGGTAGATCGCCAAAAGGAACTTGAAAGGTTTCTGGAACCAAAGGGGCAAAAGGTTTTTTGTAAATTTCCCTTCCCGACACACTCAAGGCTCCCATAGTTTTACCATGGAAACTATTTTCGGCTGAAATCAGCTTTTTTCTACCAGTGTAAAAGCGGGCAATTTTAATCGCCCCTTCCACCGCTTCTGCTCCACTGTTGCAAAAGAAAGAGTACTGCAGTCTACCCGGGGTTACCTTCGCCAGCTTTTCTGCTAAATCGGCCTGTTGCTTGTTAAAAAGAGTCCGGGTAGAAAGCGGAAGCAAGTCCAGCTGTTGCTTTACTGCTTCTATTACCCGGGGGTGGTTGCGACCTACATTGAACACTCCAAACCCCCCCAGACAATCAATATATGACTCCCCAAAAATATCAAATACCCGAGCACCTTCTCCCCGCCACTCAATGGTATCCAGGTTGGCAAATTTACATAGCCGAGCAAATCCGGGGTTAAGAAATTTCAAATATTTATCAACCGTCTCCTCAACCAACCGCTTTTTTTCTTCCTGGGTTAAACTCTCTACTTTTTCCATTTCAACTCCCCCAACCTGCTAATAATTAATTGTAATAGCTTGTATCCACTTTTGGAAATATCCAAGTAGGAAGGTAGTAAATAAATAACCCTACCTACAAACTCACTTGTACAGCTGGATGCGATACACACTTAAAGTCACTTTTTAAAAGTGTTTCTATTATAAACAATTTAGCACCTCCCGTCATTCCTGAATGTATTTATCGGGCATCCGAACAATAATGGGGGCTTCGCCCCCCTTATAACCGAACAATAGGGGGTAAACCCCCTATAACCCCCGAAAAACAAAGGCGAAAACTTAAAAACTGAAAAACATAA
>JASGLU010000094.1 GCA_030156825.1 Candidatus Atribacteria bacterium
TATAAGCTGCCGGAGAAAAGTGAAAGATAAATCTGGTAATCGCTGGGAATTTGACTTAGTAGCCAGAAGTGGGAATATAGCTTTTATTGTTGATGTAAAGAGTGACTATAACAAAATAGAATATTTAGATCATTTTACCCAGGTACTTTTACCCAAAGCAGGCGAGCTTCTTCCTGACCTCAAAGGATGTAAGCTTATCGGTTGTATTGCTTCCTTCAGGTTAAACTCTTCTATCATTGAGCGAGCTTCCCAAATGGGTATTTTAGCCATCTCTTTAGGAGGAGATTACTTAGAGTTTTGTAATCAGGAGATAGTAGAAAGGGTAAAACAGCTCACCACATAACGGGAGTACTTCTCTATAGTACTATTTGCTTTTTCTTGCTTCCTTGAAGGCTGAGGTGAGGATGTTTTTGCCTTTCGGGGGTTATTAGGGGGTAAAACATGGCTGGACTGTCAAAACATTTAGCGTTAGTGACTGGAGGGAGCCGGGGTATTGGCCGCTCAATTGCTCTGTCTTTGGCCCGGGCGGGAGCCCGAGTGGCGGTAAATTATCTTGCAAATGAAAAAGCGGCTGAGCAGGTGGTGGCAGAAATAAACCATTTGGGTTCGCAAGCGGTAGCGGTTAGGGGGGACGTATCGCAAAAAGAAGAAGTCGCAGAAATGGTGGAACAAATCCACCGGATTTTAGGTGCAATTGATATACTGGTGAATAACGCTGGTATCGGTGACCCCTACTACCAGGATGTTGTTTCTGTAAAAGAGGAGCTTTGGGATAAAATTCAAGCAGTGAATTTGAAGGGAACTTTTTTGGTTTGTCAGTCCGTTTTACCCGATATGCTTAGTAAAAAATGGGGGAGGATCGTTAATATTTCCTCGACTTCGGGTATAACCGGTGGTACTTCTGGAGTTCACTATGCAGCTGCCAAAGGGGGAGTTATTGCTTTTAGCAAAGCGCTGGCGCAAGAGTTAGCACCTGCTGGGATAACAGTAAACGTAGTTGCTCCCAGTAAAATTGATACTGACCTTTTTCATCTGGTAACTCCCCCGGGTAAGGAGGAAGAAGTAATCAAGAAAATTCCGGTTGGTCGGCTGGGCACTCCTCAAGATGTAGCCGAAGCTGTTCTTTTCTTTGCCCGGGAGGAGGCGAGTTTTGTAACCGGCCAAACTTTGGTAGTATCCGGTGGTTACTGAGGCAGGGGTGTTTCTCCTGACGCAAAAGCGCAGGTTACATGAGGGGGAATAATTCTCTTCCCCCCTCATTTTTGGTTATTCTTCTAACTGGCAAATAGAGCGAGGTTGTCTGATTAAAGGGACCAAACTTTCAGAGATACTAAAGACCAATCCTTCTTCATCCGGTCCGATGAAACCAATGGTCATATCCTGGCCAACAATTAAAGAAGCATAGGTTTTCCCCGAAACTAAGAGCAGTCCTCCCTTTTTGAGGGAGGGAGCCTTAACGATAGGTGCTCCTACTATAGCTTTTATATGTTCTAATTCGGTTTGGTTTCCCTGGGGATACCTTCTAAAGAGAAGGTTATACCGACGGGGACTAAGGGCCAGGCTGTACGGTCCGGGGAAGCCGGCTTCATCAAGGGCAGTAACCGCCTCAATTATATCTTGAGCGGCTTCTCCCACTTCTTTCCAGGAAGAAAGCTTCATTTTCTGATTATCGGTAACGGTTAAAAGACCAGGAACTTCCGATAACCCCTGAAAAATCAACTGCTCTTCCAGCTGAACACATTCTAAGGTGGCTTGAATTAGGGGAGCGGTATCTAACGCTACCCCGTCTCGTTCGTAAGCTGCCAGATCAGATTTGGGTAGTCGGAAAGTCTTTTGGATTTCTACAAGAGGGATGGCTTGACTAAGAGCTACTCCCTCTTTAGCCTCGGTTGATAGGGGAACAAATTTTAATCCCAAACCAAATGGACCCTCAAACGGCAAAATTCGTCTTCCAGAGAGATGGGTTTTAGCCACCTCTATCATGGTTTTATCCAGCAGTTCCCAGGTTTCTGATTTGAGAGGGGCATCCGCCCGTCCTAAGTATTTATTAGTCATATTCCTCTCCTCCTTAGTCTTCTTTCAGTGGTCCTACGGTTGGAGGTTCTTTGTCTGGAGGTTCTTTTTGACCGGGAGTATCTGCTACCATCTCGTTTACCTCTTCTGCTCCTTGCTCTAAGAACTTCTCTTCCTCTGGGTCAAGCAGCTTGAGCAACTTTGTAAATTCACCTACGTGAACTCGCTCCTCGTCGGCAATGTCAAGCAGCACTTTTTTGGCCAAAGGGTTATCGGTAGCATCGGCATGCGCAGTGTAAAGATGGACTGCCTCTTCTTCCGCCGCTATGTTTAAACGAATGGCCCTGATTAACTCTGATAGAGTCATCTTTCTTCCTGGAGTTAATCCGCTGAAAGGGTTTAAAAATTCTGGCAATTTCTACACCTCCTCGGGTAATGATTAAAAACCTTTTTTATTTTACCATAATTTATAGCCAATAACTGCAAGTTCCCCTTTTGTTTCTTTGTTTTTTGGGGGTTATAAGGGGGTTTACCCCCTTATAGTTTGCTATTAGCCTGCTGGCAAGACTTGCGATAACGGTTAATTACGGATTTTGCGGTTAATTATATAGGAGAAAGGAGAAATGATTATTATGGATAAATTTCACCCTCACCCTGTCAGTTCCTTCATAAGGTCTGTTGCTGTGCCATTCCGAGTTTTATCTCGTCTGTAAGTATCGCCTGTTTCGGCAGCCAATTTCGCCCGCCTATTTTGGACTAATTGTTCATTTTATCACCTACTAAAAACTGCCCGGTTCTTGCTTTATCTAAAAAGTAGTCTGAATAAACTCATCAGAATTGAGCACAGGTTAAATTTATAAAAAATCCTCGGTTTTTAACTACCCATAAATTTGGCAAAGTAAGTAAGTTCTTCTTCCAAAAATAAGAGAGTCTCGCATCTTTTGTTCCCAGCTACCTGGGTGGTATAATCTCCCGTATGAGCCAGGAAAAAGAACACTTAACATCAGTCCTCCTACTTTTTGTTACTGCGGTTCTCTGGAGCCTGGGAGGAGTACTAATTAAATCAGTCACGTGGCACCCTTTAGCTATAGCTGGAGCCAGAAGTGCCATTGCTTCTTTTGTCATTTTACTTTACCTGGGGAAACCTAAAATAAACTGGTCTTGGCCACAGATAGCTGGAGCTCTGGCTTACGCTGGAACAGTAATTCTTTTTGTCACTGCTAACAAACTGACTACCGCCGCTAACGCCATTTTGCTCCAATATGGTGCTCCGGTTTATGTGGTTTTTCTGGGGAAATGGCTTTTAAATGAAAAGGCTTCTCGGGAAGACTGGTGGGCAGTGGCAGCTGTTCTGGGGGGAATGGTTCTTTTTTTCTTCGACCAGCTTCAATGGGGAAACTTGCTGGGAAACCTGATAGCGGTCTTGAGCGGTTGGTCCTTTGCTTTTTTAATCATCTTTATGAGAATGCAAAAAGATTCATCGCCTCTTGAATCGGTGTTGTTGGGTAACATTTTTGCTGCTTTAATCGGCCTCCCTTTTATGTTTAGTTACTCCCTTGCTCCGGGCAATTGGATAAACCTTATCTTTTTGGGAACAGTACAACTGGGTCTTTCCTACATCCTTTATTCTCTGGCTATTAAGGGAGTAACTGCCTTGGAAGCCAGCCTGATACCGGTGATTGAACCGATTCTCAACCCCTTCTGGGTATTTTTAGCTATAGGGGAAACACCGGGACAATGGGCGCTGGTGGGAAGTGGGGTGATACTTACTTCTATCGTTCTCTGGTTTATAAAAAAGAACCATCAAAGAAGACCTCCTCTGCCTCCTCCTGACTGATTTTCCAAAAACAAAGCTATAGAAGATCCTTCCTCAGTTAGTCTTTTATGTATTTCAGTTTTTCAGTCTTTTGTTTTTTTGGGGGTTATTAGGGGGGTATTTCCCCCCCTCCTTGTCCCTTTTCATATTATCTTACCTAAAACCCCTTTAATATTCTCAAAATATCTTGTATAAAAGATAAAGTTTGTCACAATAAGTTGGATAATAAAAAAAAAGAGGATAACCGGAACTCCCCATCCCGATTATCCTCACAGAAAGGATCTCTTCGCTGATAATACATTATTCTACTGTAAATGTAAAGGATGCGAGTTGCCTCAACTAAAATTAAAGTGAAATGGTATCGTTGCCTCAATTAAGAATCAAAGTTAAATTATTATTCCCTTAAGAGAATATTCTTAGGGGGGTTAGAGGTAAAGCTTTCCATGCCAACACTAAGGGGGATAAATCCCCCTTATAGTTCTTTTCTGTCATTCCCAAAATCTTCTATTGGGAATCTAAGCATTCTAAATAATTTGGATTCCTGATAGAAACATTCAGGAATGACGGACGGGTAAAGTGGTAATTTTCTTCTCCAGCGCTGAGGAAAATCAACTCGGTGTGGTTGTTGATGGAGTGTCCTTGGCTAAGATAGAAGAGGATATAGATTGTTCAGTCCAGAAAACCCCATGCCTTAGATAAAAAAGTCACTATCTCTTTTATATTTGGAGGATTTATGTTTTCATGAGCTTCAGGATGGTCAACAGGGTGCAAATGCCATCCTCTCCCTTGATCATAATCAACACCCCGAACTCTCTTTCCTTGCTTAATCAGGGCAAAAGCTACTGTTCCAGTAAGTTCGTTAAAATAGACCTGTAAAAATCTCTGTTTCTGTAGAAAAACTCTACCTTTCAGGATGAAAACTTCGGTATGGAAATCAACTTTTTCCACAAATTCAAGATTTGATAGCTCGTGCAAAAGGGCGGAAAGAAATTGCTCTATATCCATTCCATCTTTAATGACTCATAGTGAGTCTTTAAACTTTCAACCTCTTCCCATTCCCAGAAGTCCTGTTCTACTTCAAAGGAATAAGAATCCTGGGGTAGAGGTCCTTCTTCCAATCTGGTTTTAAATTCATTAAAATCCATCTTCCATTTATTCTCAAATTCTTTTATCTTCATATCGAAGTCTTTCAACTTCAAATCGACATACTCTTTAAATACTTTCTCCAGAGCGTAGTCAATATCGCCAACTTTGGTTGTCTTTATTAACAATTCTCCAGGTTTTGGAGATATGGCAGGTATGATTAACACCCCCTTTCAATAAGAAACATTTCACTGCCTCAACTTTATTACTTCTAAATCAAAATTGTTTCTTTTTACCCTTTTGTCTCTTTGCTTCTCCTCTTATCTTCTCCTGGCATTATAACATATTCCCTAACTGAGAGATTATAGCTCTCCACAAAACCTGTTATGACAATAAGAGAAAACCCCCCTATACTGAGTAAGACATTCTTTTCTCCAGCGTAATTGGTTTAGTTTTTCCATCTTTTATGCTTTTAGTAAGTGTTTCCCCATCCGTCGTGCCTGAAATCTTTTATCGGGAATCCACTGAGGGATGCTTTTCTCCCTCAGTGGATTTTTTCTTTTTACTTAGGTCTTTATATTTTAGTTTTTCGGGGGTCATAAGGGGGTTTCCCCCTTATAGTCGATAGAAGCATTCAGGGGGTGACGAGAAAAAATGATAAAGTCGTTCCGGAGCTACGAACTTGAGGAAACTTCACTTTCACTTCTCGCCGGAAGGGTAAAGGAAAGAATCAACAAGCCAAAAGAGGAGAAAAGATTAAAGATACATTATGCATAAAGCAGTCTTCCTTTAGGTTCAGAAATTCCCCTCCCCAGTTTCTTTGCGGTTTCTATCCATTCTCTGATTACAACAAGAGCATTTTTTATAGCTTCTTCATATGTTTTACCATCAGCCATACAACCTGGCAACTCAGGCACTTCTACGATGAAAGCAT
>JASGLU010000095.1 GCA_030156825.1 Candidatus Atribacteria bacterium
CCGGGATTTTCACTGCCCTGGAGCTGGCTGAAAAAAGTGATTTGAATGTCTTGATGGTAGATCGGGGAAGAGACATTGAGCGAAGAAGATGCCCCGCTCGGGAAAAACACGGTGTATGTCAAAAATGCTCTCCCTGTTCTTTGCTTTGTGGATGGGGAGGGGCAGGAGCCTTTAGTGATGGGAAACTTACTCTTTCCCGGGAAGTGGGAGGACAACTCTTTTCTTACCTTGAGCCGGAGCTGTTTGATGAAATTATAAACTATGTAGATTCAGTTTATGTTCGTTTTGGCGGCACTGAGCGCATTTATGGCGGCGACGAGGAAAAAATCGAAGAATTTCGCAAGAAAGCGGAAATGGCCGAACTCATTCTGGTGCCGTCTCGAGTGCGTCACTTGGGTACTGAGCGCTGTCGTCATATTTTGAGAAATATCCGAGATTATTTAATGGAAAAAGTTGATATCTGGACAGGGCTCCCGGTAGAAGAAATCTGGGTGGAAAACGGTCGGGTTAAGGGAATTAAAACGGAAGATGGAAAAGAGGTGGAGAGCGATTTTGTGGTGGTGGCTCCCGGTCGAGTGGGCGCTGATTGGTTGCGGCGGGAGTGTATCCGATTGGGTATCCCTTTGGAAAGAAACCCGGTTGATTTAGGGGTGCGGATGGAGTTGCCGGCTTCGGTAATGGAAGAGTTTACCCGGGTAATGTACGAGCTTAAAATTATTTATTATTCTAACAGTTTTGATGACCAGGTGAGGACCTTCTGTATGTGTCCCTATGGAGAAGTGGTGACTGAATATAACGATGGAATCGTTACCGTAAATGGACACAGTTATGAAGACCTGAAAACTGCCAACACCAACTTTGCTATTTTGGTAAGTACTAATTTTACCGAACCTTTCCAGGAGCCAATAGAGTACGGTCGGTATGTTTCCCGATTGGCCAATATGCTCAGTGGAGGGGTGATTATTCAACGTTTACGGGACTTACAGCTGGGGAGAAGGTCTACTCCGGAGAGGATTAAAAAATCGATGGTTAGCCCTACCCTTTTAGGAGCAAGCCCGGGGGACTTGAGTTTTGTTCTCCCTTATAGATTTTTACAGGATATTCTGGAGATTATCCAGGCTATGGATAAATTCATTCCGGGAATTAATTCTCCTCATAACCTGCTCTACGGGGTGGAGGTTAAGTTTTATTCTTCTCGGGTAAAAGTGAATAACCATTTAGAGAGTGACGTGGAAAATCTATTTTTAGTAGGTGATGGGGTGGGGATTACCCGGGGCTTAATCCAGGCTTCGGCTTCAGGAGTGGTGGCGGCACGAGAGATTGGAGAAAGGATAGGTGGTCGGGTATGAACAAAATTCTTATCACTAACGATGACGGGTTCGAAAGTCCGGGTATTGCCGCTTTGTGCCGGGCTTTTAGTAAGGTAGGTGAGGTGGCTTTGGTGGCCCCCCTGTCTGAGATGAGTGGTAGTAGTCACAGCATAACTGCCTGGCAGTCTCTGCGGGTAAAAGAGGTTGAAGTGGCTGGCATTAAAGGATACGCGGTAGCCGGCACCCCTGCTGATACTGTGATTTTAGGCTTGAACTTATTACATGAGCGGGAGATTGACCTCGTGGTTTCTGGGGTTAACCGAGGTCCCAATTTGGGGTTCGATGTTTTTTATTCAGGGACGGTAGCGGCGGCTATGGAAGCTTCTATGTCTGGTATTCCTTCTTTAGCTGTTTCTTTGGCTTTGGGAGAAAGCTCAAACTATTCGCTGGCGGCGGAGATGGCGCTGGAAGTGTGGGAAAAATTTGAAGATTTTTTGCGCGTCCAGAGGAATTTGGTTTTAAATATTAATGTTCCTGACGTTGAAAGTAAAGATGCTATTAAAGGTTGGCAAATTACTGATTTGGGTGATCGTTTTTACTTTACCCGGGTTCGAGAAACCAGGCACGAATCAGGCTGGCGGGAGTTTGTTTTTGAGGAAGAAAGAAGAGAAACTGAGGTCCAGAAAAGCTCAGATTACTGGGCGGTCTGGAACAAAAAGGTTTCTATCACCCCCTTATGCCCCAATTTAACTGATTATTTAGTCAAAAATAAACTGGAGGAGATTGCAGGATTAGTTTATGAGAGGGAATGAATGGGTTCAAGTCCGGGTTGTCTTGCGAGGGAGGGTTCAGGGAGTGGGATATCGTTATTTTGCCCTCCGCAAAGCAGGGGAGTATGAAGTGACCGGGTATGTCCGTAACCTCTCCTCGGGAGAAGTAGAGGTGGTAGCTGAGGGGAGGAAGGACCAAGTAGAGTCTTTTTTGGAAGAAATAAAGCAGGGTCCGGTGAGCGCCCATATAACCGGGGTGCAAGAAGAATGGTTGCCCTTTAGTGGTTTTTATCCGGACTTTAGAGTGCAATACTGATGGTAAAAAGTGAAGAGCAGCTTACTCAGCTCAGGAAAGAGATGGTGGAAAGACAAATTGTCGCTCGGGGTATTACTGACCCGCGAGTAATTGCTGCCTTCTTACGGGTTCCCCGCCATCTTTTTGTCCCTTCTGATTTGTGGTCTGAAGCTTATGTGGATTCCCCGGTGCCTATCGGCTGGGGTCAAACTATTTCTCAACCCTATATGGTGGCTTTGATGGTAGAACTTCTTCAGCCTGAACCTTCTAACCGGGTGTTGGAGATAGGAACTGGCTCAGGTTACCAAACGGCTATTTTGGCTGAGTTGGCAAAAGAAGTAATCAGCATTGAGCGAATTGAACCGTTAGCCCGCTCCGCTCAAGACACCCTTAAGCAGTTAGGTTATGATCAAGTAGAAATAGTGGTGGGAGATGGAAGCAAGGGCTTGCCAGAGCGTTCTCCTTTTGATCGGATTATTGTAAGTGCCTGCTCCCCTCAAATTTACCAAGCGTGGATAGACCAGTTACAAGCAGGAGGGTTTTTAGTTTTACCTCTGGGAAAAGCTGGTTGTAGTCAACGCTTGATTAGAGGGAAAAAAGTGGCAGGAGAGCTTGAGCTGGAAAACCACGGGGGTTGTGTGTTTGTCCCTTTGATTCCCGACTAAAGGCGATTTTTGGTAAAATAGCTGGTTTCTGGCAAAATAAGTGAGACTGGTGACAATCGAAGTTCAAACCTAAACCATAGCCTCAGCGGTTTTAACCCAAATTACACCATAAGTTCCAGAAATTAGCCTATAAATATTTTAGTCGGGAATCCATTCCATCCGTCATGCCCGAAATTAGTAATTAGTTTTTGTTTTTTTATGTTCTTTGTTTGTGTTTTTTGGAGGATTATAAAGGCGGGAAAGAAATCCCGCCTTTTCTTTTATTTGGATACTTCGATTTCCACTTTTCTGGCTTTTGGTTTGCTGGGTTCAGTTTTAGGAAGAGTTATAGTAAGAATCCCATTTTTATAGGTTGCTTTCACTTGGTCTTCTTTTACTTTAGTTGGCA
Organism: Candidatus Atribacteria bacterium; assembly: GCA_030156825.1. Lineage (GTDB taxonomy): Bacteria > Atribacterota > Atribacteria > Atribacterales > JASGLU01 > JASGLU01. The sequence continues at coordinate 3,429 of JASGLU010000095.1, forward strand.
GATTGATTACTCGTTCAAAAGAGCCATAGTAACGCTCTCGACGGTAGTAACCAGCATCTTTTTCTTCTAATTCATCTTTAGTCTCTCCTCTAATTTCCACCGCATCTTCACTTACTTTCACGTCTACATCTTTAGGATCAAGTCCTGGAACTTCCGCTTTTACTATGATTTCATTTTCGTTCTCAGCTACGTCCACTGCCGGGAATCCACCACCTAAAAAAGGTTGGGTTAAAAGAGGAGTTTCCATCAGTTCATCAAAAATACTATCCAGGTCACTCCGTAAATCAAAAAGATCCCACAATCTACGAGCCGGGCTTACGCTCCGTTCTCTTCTCGCTGGTATCAATCTTTTGGCCATTATCTATCCCTCCCTTCACCTTATTTTCCTGACCTATTCTGATAATAATTATAATCAGTGATAGTCAAACTGTCAATACCTTTAGTCAAAAAAGGTCAAAAATTTTTACTTAATTTTAGCCAGATGGTATTCTACCACCTGATGGGGGGAAAGATTGGGAATCCGCAAAGCATAAGAAGCAATTTCTACCAAAGCATCTAAGGGAAGCAAACCAACAACTTCGGATTCCTTTACTTCAACCCCACATCTTTCCGCTTCAAGTTTTACCAGCTCAAAGGCCTGAGTAAGAGAGCTTTTTCGGTAGTCAAGCAAATTCATAGAAATCTGCACCATACCCCTGCTTTTTAAATGCACTCCAATGGCCTTAACCCACTTTAGGCCACCATTTTCTCCTCGCAAGCGAGAAGCAATCCTCCGCCCTAAATCGATATCGTCGGTCCTTAAATTCACATTGAAAGCCACCAGGGGCCCTCGCGCTCCAACCGCTACTGCCCCTAAAGTAGGATGAAGCTGAGCTGGTCCTTTGTCCGGCTTCCTATCGGGTATTGATTGTATTTCCTTTTGCAAACGCTCATATCCTCCCCGACGGACCCGGGAAAGGTCGCGATGAGACTCCAAAAGGGCGGCCTCTCCGTAAAAATAAACTGGCACTTGAAAGCGGGAAGCAATTTGCTCTCCCACCTGCCAGGCCAGTTTTTTGCAGGCTTCCATATCTGCTCCTGCCCAGGGGGTAAAAGGGACAACGTCTACTGCCCCCATTCGCGGATGTTCACCTTGATGACGCGAGATATCCAGGTTTGTTTGAACCACTTCAAAAATCCTCATCACCGCTTCTTGTAAGCTTACAGATTCTCCCAAAAGGGTAATCACCGACCGATTATGATCGGGGTCAGAGGAAAAATCAGCTAAAATAAGAGCCGGAACGGTGGATATTTTTCCTATCACCTGTTCTATCACCTGGGGAGAAGAAGTGCTTAAATTGATAGCGCTTTGAATGACTTCTTTCATTGTTCCACCACCTGGGCCCCTAAAGTGTTTTGTATCTCTCTTAAAGCAAAATCATGGGCCTCTAAGTCAAAGGAAGTTACTCCCCGCCGGTATACCTCTACCTGATAATTGAGAGAGCGAGCCGAACAAACAGTATAAAGCACACATATATTGGTACAAACTCCCACTACTGCTAACTCGGTTATATTTTTTTCCCGCAAAAAGATATCGAGTGAAGTGCCAAAAAAAGCACTAAAGCGTCGTTTCTCCACCAAAAAATCATCTGCTGCCGGAGAAAGCTCTGAGTAAATTTGTGCTCCCCAAGTGCCTCGCACACAATGGGCAGGAAAAAGAGAAAACTCACTATCATCTTGCCGATGAGCATCACAGATATAGATAACCGGTATATTTTGCCCTCTGCTATCAGCAATCAGTCCCCTGGAAAATTGAATAGTTTCCTTCACCTGCCCTCCCACATATAAAGCACCATCGGGATGAACAAAATCATTTAACATATCTATCACTAATAGCGCCCTCAACTTGCATTCCTCCTTTGAGTGGTTGATTTCGGTTTGTTTTAATGTATACTAAAATTCGCTAAGGGGCAAGTTATGTTCTACTTATCCCAAGTTGTAAATCTTTACCAGAAAATTTTCTCTGCTATGTTCCTTGTTATCTGGCGTTATCATGCAGCATGGGGGTCTATCCTGAAAACGGCAATAATGGGGGCTTCGCCCCCCTTAAACCCCCCGAAAAGATAAAAGACTAAAAAATAAAAGACAAATACTAACTGAGGAAAAAAGACATTCCTCAGTAATGGGAGCGCTGCCCCCCTTATAACCGAACAATAGGGGGTAAACCCCCTATAACCCCCGAAATACAAAAACCTAAAGACAAAACACGAAAGGATAAATACTAACCGAGGGGAAAAACGTCCCTCGGTACAAGGGGGAAAGAATTCCCCCTTGTAAACCCCTTTCTTTTTTGTCACTAAAATAACCTTTTGTCCGTCATTC
>JASGLU010000096.1 GCA_030156825.1 Candidatus Atribacteria bacterium
AGACCCCTTTATAATCCCCCAAAAGCAAAGATAAAAGAAAGAAACAAAAAAACTAAAGGCTGAAAAGATGAAAATAAAAAAACTTAAAAATCAAAAAATATAAAGGATTAAAGACAAATACAACCGAGGAAGGAAAAGCATCTTCCTCGGTATTAGGGGGAAAATACCCCCCTAATAACCCCCGAAAAGATAAAACAAATACAAAAAAGCTTAAAAAGATAAATACTTACTGAGGAAGGAAGACATTCCTCAGTAATGGGGGCTTCGCCCCCCTTAAACCCCCTGAAAAGATAAAGAACGGACAGCCTACGGCGTAAGACTAAAGACTTAAAAACTAAAAGCAAAAAGAGTAAGCATAAAAAACTACTGGGAGAGAAAAAGCAAAGAGGATTATTTTTTGTAAATTTCATCTCTCTTCCCTATGCGCACTACTAAAATCGTGATTTCTTCCTTTTCTATAGCATAAACTACTCTGTAATTTCCCACCCTATATCGGTAAAGATTTTTTAGCTGACCCTTTAAGGGTTTTCCTAATTTGAGAGGGTCTTTTGAAAGATAGTTTTCTACTTTTTTCACAATTAATTGGGCATCTTTTTTGGTAATCAATAATAGGTCTTCAAGCGCTCTTTTGTCCCAAAGCACCTTCCACTTTTTAGATACCAAGATAGTGTTTTACCTCATCAGTGGTCAAATATTCCTTATTTCCACTCGTATATCTCTCAAAAGCAATTAAATAATCTTCTAACTCTTCCAGATACTCCTCTAAAGCTTTTCTCACCAAATAGCTTTTAGTTCTGTCAGTTTTCTTAGCCAAATCTTCTAATTTTTTAACTAAATCCCCAGGAACACGAGTAGATAAAGTTACTTCGTTTCTCATCTTTTTCCTCCTTCTTTATGTGTATGATATTGTATTACTATGTAAATATTTTATCAAGAAGGATTTACAGTTAAGGGCAAACCATTGCAATGACAAAAGGGAAATTCCTTGATGGAACCTACGTATTTTTCCCCTCAGCAGTTTTTAGATTCCCGATTGAAGATTTCGGGAATGACGAGAGAGAAATGGCAAAATAACCTGCAGCGCAAAATAAAAAATAAAGAAAAAGTTAGAAAATAGCGCTGGAGTCTTTTTCTCCAGCGTTACTGCGAACTCGTATTTTTTACCCTACAACTTCCTCTCCCCCGGGGGGTAGAGTTAAACTTATTTTTTTCTTCCAGAAGTGGATTTTCCAAACCATAGATTATCTGTCTGAGCACATCTTTAATCGTATCGTTGTCCACACCTTCGGTGACAGTCTTTGCCAACTTATCGAGTTTACCCTGTAAATCTTCAACAGAAAACTTTCTACTATTCTTAGCAACATAAATCTGCCTTTGCTTAGTAGCTTCAGTCCCTTCCTCGGCTGTGAGGATTTCCTCACGTAATTTCTCACCCGGCCGAATTCCAGTAAAAACAATAGGAATATCTTTATCCGGCTCTAAGCCATGAAATCGAATTAACTCCCGGGCGATATCCAGAATTTTAACCGGTTTTCCCATATCCAACACAAATACTTCTTCACCTTTTCCCATTGCCGCTGCTTGAAGAACTAAAAGGACTGCTTCAGAGGTAGTCATAAAATATCTTTCCATCTTTGGATGGGTAACAGTTACCGGACCTCCATGACGTATTTGCTCTAAAAATATCGGAATTACGCTCCCACGACTTCCCAGGACATTGCCAAACCGAACAGCCATACAGCGGGTGGATATTCCCTCTCTCATCGCCAAAACTACTGTCTCGGCTACTCGTTTTGTTAATCCCATCACTGAGACAGGGTTAACAGCTTTATCGGTGGAAATGAGAACAAAAGCCTCTGCCCCCCCTCGACAGGCCTCTTCTATCATCACCTGAGTTCCAAATACATTTGTTTTTACTGCTTCTTCAGGGTTAGACTCCATAAGAGGAACATGTTTATAAGCAGCAGCATGAAATACCACTTGAGGTTGTTCTCGATGAAATATTGATGATATCCTTGCTCTATCACGGACATCAGCTACAAATACCTTAACCTCTCCCCGGGGAAAAAGCTTTTTTAAATCCATCTCCAGATTGAAAAGACCAGTTTCATCAAAATCTACCACCAGAAGCTGGGCTGGAAAAAACCGTAAAATCTGGCGACAAAGTTCAGAACCAATAGAGCCAGCAGCACCGGTAACCAGCACTTTTTTCCCTTTTAAAAAATCTTCTACAAACTTAAGGTCTACCGAGACTGACTCTCGGGGAAGGATATCCTCCGGCTGCAGCTCCCGTATATCAGAAACCTTAACCTCACCAGTATAGAGCTCACTCAGAAATGGAATAACTTTAATCTCTTTGGCGCCTCCTTTTCGGGCAAGCTCCACCGTATCACGAATCACCCCAGAAGGAGAAGAAGGCATAGCAATGATAACTGTATCTACATTTTTCGACCGCATAAATTCAGGCAATCGGCTTCTCGGACCCAGTACTGGCACTCCATGAATGAGCAAACCCCATTTTCCGGAATCGTCATCAAGAAATCCCACCGGCCAGAGGTCTGCTTTTTCGTCTCGTTTCAGGTTGCGAACCAGTTGTTCACCGGCTTCACCTGCACCAATGATAAAGGCTCTCTTTTTCTCGTGTTGTGCATTCCCCCGAGAAAAGATATGTTTCAGTATTCGCTTAGAGAGGCGAATCCCCACCGTTCCAAGTACAGTAAAGGCAAAGTCAATCACCAAAACCGACCGTGGCAGCCCGGAAAGAAAAGGCCAGTCGCGTAAGAAAAAAGGCAAAGAGGAAAGTACAAGAGAGCCAACTCCGCAAGCCAGAACCAAGTTTAACAGTTCTTCAAGCCCCACATAGGACAAACTAAACCGGTGAACTTTGAAAATAAAAAAGACAGGAAATTTAATTACTAAAGCAACGGGAATAAGAAAACGAAGCATATTTAAATAATGTGCAGGTATTGAACCATCAAATCGCAACCAAAAAGCTATATATAAAGAAAGTGCAATTACAATTGCATCCAAGAGGAAAAAGAACGCTTGTCGGTATATCCTGGGCCAACGACTCCACTCCCCCCCTACTTTGTTTAACTGTCCTCTCACAGGTGTTTTGAACATCTATCTAATGCCTCCACTACTTGATTCACTTCCTCCTCAGACATACGGCCATGAAATGGCAGAGCAACTGTCCGCTGAGCCACAGATTCAGTAACGGGAAGCATCCCTTCTCTTGTATTCCATTCCCGACGAATATGAGGCTGGAGGTGAACCGGAGAAAAGTAACCCCGGCTGGGGATACCCTCTCGAGCCATCGCTCTCATTACCGGGTCACGGTACAACCCTTCAGTTAACTCGACCACATAAACAAACCAGCTTGAGCGCACATAAGGTCGCACTCTCGGAGGGCGAACCCACTGCAAAGCAGTAAAACATTTGGTGTATAAGTGAGCAACCCTCTCTCGCCTGGCAATTAAAGTTTCAATTCGTTTAATCTGAGAGACCCCTAAAGCCGCAGACATCTCTGTCATTCGGTAGTTATAACCCAACCGCTCATAATTTAGCCATCCTCCCATCTCCCCCCGGCCCTGATTTCTCAAGCTTCTCGCCAATTTTGCTATCTCAGGATTATTCGTTACTATAATTCCCCCCTCACCGGTGGTCATCTGCTTATTAGGATAAAAAGCAAAAGCAGCAGCATCTCCAAATCGTCCAACTTTTTTCCCTTTATACTCTGCCCCCAATGCTTCACAGGAATCATCAATAACCAGCAATCTATGACGTTTTGCTATATCGAGAATACGGTCCCACTCTGCCGGGTGGCCAAAGACATCTACAACCATAATCGCTTTAGTACGTGGGGTAATTTTCCGCTCCAGATCTTCAGGGTCTAAGTTGTAGGTGTCAGGTTCGATATCTACAAATACTGGAGTTGCTCCCTCATAAAGAACCACATTGGCACTGGAGACAAAGGTAAAGGAAGGAACAAGAACTTCGTCTTGAGGGCCAATCCCCAGAGCCTTTATTACGAGGTGAAGAGCAGCAGTACCAGAACTCACTGCTACAGCGTGTTCAACACCTACATATTCAGCAACTGAACGTTCAAACTCCTCGGTTTTAGGACCTAAGGCCAGTCGACCAGATCGAACAACCTCGGCTACCGCTTGGACATCATCCTCTGTAATATCCGGAGCAGACATAGGAATGCGCTCAAACATAATTTCTCACCTTTCTTCAGAGATAACTTTTTTCGGTTTGGCTGGAACCCCCACAGCAGTTACATAAGGTGGAAGATTTTCAACTACCGCCGCTCCAGCACCTACAATAGTCCATGCACCAACTTTCACCTTAGGTATCACTGCAGAACCTATACCAATGAATGCCCCCTCTTCTATCATTACTTGGCCAGCTAAATGAACTCCCGGAGCTAAATGAACAAAATCCCCAATTTGGCAATCATGGTCTACCGTTGCCCCAGTATTGATAATAACATGCGCCCCAATGTGAGTATCGGGCTGCACTACCGTCCCAGCAAACACTACTGTACCTGGTCCCAAAGCCACCGAGGGGTGTACATAGGCTTTTGGATGCACCACACTCAACCACTCCCACTCCGGAAATTCCTGAGCTAATAGCCGTCGAGCTTGGTTATTGCCAATCGCCAGCACTCCTTGAGCTGGGCCTCTTTTTTTAGCATCTTCAATTGTTCCTATAACTTTAGCCCCCAGTACACAAAACCCTTGCTTCTGCGGATCGTCATCAAAAAGGCCATCTATCGATAGGCCAGCAGCAAGCAAAGTGCTAACAACAACTTTAGCATGGCCGCCAGCTCCAAAAACATAGAGTTTCATTTGCTCATTCCCTCAAATTTTGGCGTTGTTGCATAATCGGGCGCAGAGATTCCTTCTCTTCTTAAGACTTTCAGCAACGTTAATGATAAAATTTTTAGATCCATCCAAAAACTTACATTATCCACATACCACACGTCAAACTTAAACTTCTCCTCCCAGGAGATAGCATTTCGCCCATTTACCTGAGCCCAACCCGTTATACCCGGCTTTACCTCATGACGACGTGCTTGCTCTCTTGTGTACAAAGGCAAATACTCCATTAAAAGTGGCCGAGGTCCAACCAGGCTCATATCACCTTTAAGCACGTTCCAAAATTCGGGAATTTCATCTAAGCTGGAACGACGGAGAAATTTCCCTAATCTCGTGATACGCATCTCATCGGGAAGCAAATTTCCTTTCTCATCATACAGGTCAAGCATAGTGCGAAATTTGTACATAACAAAGGGCTTGCCATGAAGCCCGGGCCGCACCTGAGAAAAAATTACTGGCGGCCCCATAGTGAAATGAATAGCAATTGTCACTATTAAAGCTACCGGTGAAAGTATCACCAACGCTAACGCGGACAACACAATGTCTAAGGCTCTCTTACCAAACCCTCGATACCAGCCTTGCACTGACCCCTCTCCCCGTTTTTTATTTGGCATTCTTTTAAGATTATACCATCACCTGCGCTTAATTCTATAATTTGCGAATTCTATACGCCATGCCCCACTTTATTAAGCATATAACAGAGCTATAATGGGGGCTTCGCCCCCCTTAAACCCCCCGAAAAGATAAAAAAACATAAAAGACAAATACTAACTGAGGAAGAAAGACATTCCTCAGTATAAGG
>JASGLU010000097.1 GCA_030156825.1 Candidatus Atribacteria bacterium
TTCCCCCTTGTAAACCCCTTTCTTTTTTGTCACTAAAATAACCTTTTGTCCGTCATTCCTGAATGTATTTATCAGGAATCCGAACAATAATGGGGGCTTCGCCCCCCTTAAACCCCCCGAAAAGATAAAACAAATACAAAAAAGCTTAAAAAGATAAATACTTACTGAGGAAGAAAGACCTTCCTCAGTAATGGGGGCGCCGCCCCCCTTAAACCCCCCTAAAAGCTAAAAACTTAAAAAATAAAAGACAAAGACTCAAAAAACGAAAAACTGAAAGGATAGACCATTATTATTTCTCTAAGATTATATTGAATTCTGTTTTCATTGTTATGTGGTGTTACGAAGCAGCATGGGGGTCTATCCTTATCTATCAGTTTTTTAATCTGGATTTACCCAAAAATGAGAATCCTTAAAAGAAAAGACCTGATATCTGCTAATTTCTGGAATTTATGGTGTAATTTGGGTTATAATTTAGATAAAGAAAGTGTTTGCTCATTATTATACAAGGGGGGAGAGAGATGATTAGCGATGATGATTTCCTTCAACTATGCAAAACCGGGAAAGCAGAAGCTGTGCGTCAGGCTATTGAAGCAGGGGCTAATGTGAACGCTCTCGACATTCATTTGAGGACTCCGCTAATGATGGCTGCTCGTTTTAATCCGGAAGTAGCAGTCATAACTGCCCTGGTAGAAGCTGGAGCTGAGATCAACGCTCGAGATAAAAGTGGCTGGACACCTCTTATGTTTGCTGCCCGATTTAGTCCAGAGCCGGCTGTAATAGAAGTTTTGATTGAGAAGGGGGCAGATCCTGAGCTGACAGATAAAACCGGGAAAAAAGCAATTGATTACGCTCAATCTAACCCAGCCCTGCAGGGGAACGAAGTACTGGATAAATTATAGTTGAGCTTACAAATCAAAGTTTTAGCAGCAAGGAGGGATAATTCCTCCTTGCTGCTCTTTTCCTTCATTCATCTCTTTATTCTCTTTTGATTTTTTTCAAATTTTTTGCTCTCTATTTTTAAACTTTTTTCGGCATAATTGATATACTTATTAGCAGGTAGTTAAAGAATCAGTAAATGCAAGATAACCTGAAAAACACTTGTTTTGCAGCCAGTTAAGAGATATAAAGCGCAGTATCGAAGCTAAGGTTGGTCGAGTGGCTTATCAGTGTGCTTCTTTTTTTCGGATTTTGTTTTTTCGTAATTTTGGGGTGTTTGGAAGATTGGGTATGCAGCGGGTTTTAAAAACCAAACTCAAGGAATTCAGGACTAAATTGGGGTTAACCCAGGAAGAGCTGGCCAGGAGAGCTGGAGTTAGAAGAGAAACCATCATTCATCTGGAAAAGGGGCAGCATAATTCCTCTCTTCGTCTGGCGTGGGAAGTTGCTCGGATTTTGGGAACTACCGTTGATGAGCTTTTTACTTTTGTGGAAGAAGCAGAAGGAGAATAAAATTTTTTCTGAGCAATAGCTGGAGTTGGGGGGAGGTTTTTCGCCTCAGTCTCGAACTGGTTTTTCAGGTCTTGGCCGGTAATGAAAGTGAACAGTAATTAAACACTGGAGGAGGTAGCCCCTTTTTGTTTTCTGTTTTTGAACCCTCTTAATCCAATTCTTGTTGTATTTGTGAACTCAGAGGTAGTACCCGCTTAAGGTTTTTGTCTGCATTTGAAAGTCAGCTGGCGGAATAGCTTTAAAACTAAAATAAGTGGTGCGCGGTGCTGGATTCGAACCAGCGACTTCCACCGTGTGAGGATGGCACTCTTCCGCTGAGTTAACCGCGCCCCTGGTGCCGAAGGCGGGAGTTGAACCCGCACGAGTTTTATCTCACTGGATCCTGATTCCAGCGCGTCTGCCAATTCCGCCACTTCGGCTAAATAAAATTTCAAGTATAACCTACTCTAAATTTTGTTAGTTGTCAAGAACCGCCAGACCTGATTAAAGCTTTTAGACATGGTGGATGGGGCGGATTCCCGACTAAAAATTTTAGGAATGACAGAAACAAGGAAAGAAAAAGTCCCTCGGTATAAAGGAAAAAGAAGAAAATCTGTCTGGATTATTTGTTACCGGTTAAGGAATTTCGGTACAGTTCCCTGATTTTCAGGAGCACAGGGCGATACTGGGGGCTGGCATAGTCAGGGTAAGTGTAGGGAAAAGGCCGAAAATCACCCTTTTCCCATTTGATAGTGGCTTCAGCATAAATCCCTTTTCCCAGATATACTCGGTGGGAGAAATTTTTAGTGGTGGCTAAAACAATTTTGCTGCCATCAAAATATCCCGGATCAAGGTTAATCTTTCTCGGGTGGGTTTGGTCTTTAGTACTTGTCTCTATTTGATTGGTGATTACTTTTATATCGGCCAGACTACCTGGGTCGATTAACTCTTTGAAAACCAGAAAAACTCTTTTCAGGTTTTCTCCTATATTGCGATAGTAGCTGGTATGGGTAAAAGCGATTTCCTCGCTTTCCCATTCTATTTCTCCCAAAGATTCGGTTAATTGGGGCATTATCCTATCTAGTATATTTCTCTCTGGATAAAGAACCGCTATAAAGAGTTTGACCGGATTTGCCTTTTTGATTTCTCCCATTTTTACCTACCTTCGGACAATTGAGGATTGACCGCTGCCTCTTGGGGCTCTTGCCGGTCTTAATTTTAAGAGCTTATTCGGTTTTCATGTTAAAATAATACCAATTGGAACTGAAATAGGGAAGGAGATGGGATAAATGGTTTTAAAATTTTCTTCTCAGGAAGTGGTTACTATGGCGGTTGAGTTGGAGAAAAAGGGAATTGAATTTTACTCTAACTTAGAAAAACAAGCCGGTCGGAACCCGGCTGGAGAGGTATTTTCTTTTCTAAAGGGAGAAGAAGAGAAACACCTGGATTTTTTCTCCTCTTTGCTTTCTGAGATCAAAGAAGAAGATATGGTGGTTGATACCCGAGATGAAACCAATTCCTATTTAGGGGCAATTGTGGAAAACGGAATTCTGGGAAAGGTACTTAAAGGGACCGTTCCTCAACCTGATAAGGTAGACCTTACTCAGGCAGTAGAGCTGGGGATTGAAATAGAAAAAGAAAGTGTCCTTTTTTACCAGGGGTTAGGTGTTATGGTACCTCCGGAGAAAAAAAGCTGGTTGGAGAAAGTTATCAGTGAAGAAAAGAAACATTTTTTGAGATTGATAGAGATGAAAAGTGCTTTAACCGGAGGAGGGGAGTCTTTTGACCGGTAAAAGGATAGCAATTTTGGTAGAAAATCAGTATCAGGAGCTGGAGCTCTGGTTTCCCCTTTTGCGATCGATTGAAGAGGGGATAGAAGCCAGGATAGTTGGTACCGGCTCGAATGAGGTTTTTAACGGACGGTATGGTTTTCCTGCCCGGGCGGAAACAACGGCTACTTCGGTTAACTCTCTTGAGTTTGACGGAGTTATAATCCCGGGTGGGTTTGCTCCAGATTATTTAAGACGGTTTCCGGCAGTATTGAATTTGGTAAAAGAATTTTACCAGGAGGGGAAGCTGGTGGGAGCTATAGGCCACGGGTCATGGGTTTTAGTTTCTGCCGGTTTGGCCCGGGGTAAAAGAATTGCCGGGGCGATATCTATTCGGGATGATATCGAAAACGCAGGTGGCGAATTTGTCGACCAGCCTACTGTTCGGGATGGCAACCTGGTAACTGCTCGCTCCCCGCAGGACTTGCCCTTTTTTATCCAGGAGGTCTTATCTCTCCTTTGGAGACAGAAACCCCGCTTGAAAATCCCTCATCCTTCCGGTCGATTGATTGACTTAAGTGGCGAAACTCGTTTGCTATCAGAAATTATTGCTGCCCATCCAGCCCTCCTTTTCTTTTACCCTTGTGATTTTCACCCTTTTATTAAAGAATTACTTCCTCAGCTCAACCCGATAGCGTGTAAGGTAAAAGAACAAGGAGGTATATTTTTAGGAATTAGTCCAGATAGCTATTTTACCCATGGTGAATTTCTAAAGCAGGTAAAGCTGGAATATCCCCTCTGGAGCGACCCGGGAGCGGAAGTGGCTAAAAGCTATGGAGTTTTAGAGTCTAACTATTCAGTTCAGACCTCGGTATTTTTAATAGATAAAAACGGTATTCTTCGTTATGGAGAGGACTGTCCTTCTGGGCGAGTAGAAGAGTTGCCTGGTTTTAGCCGGGCGCTGGATGCTATTCTTCCCCGAGGAAGGTAGAGGGATTACCGGTGAGTTTAAATTTCAATATTTCATAAAGGAGGTTATTCAAGTGGCAGATACTATGAAAGTAGCGGTTATGACGGGAATTGGCCAAATAGAAATTGAGGAACGACCAATTCCTATCCCCAAGGAAGATGAGGTTTTGATACGGATAAAAAGTGTGGGAGTTTGCGGTTCGGACGTGCATTATTTTGTAGAAGGAAAAATAGGAGATTACATAGTAAAACCGCCCTTTATCCTGGGTCATGAATGCTCGGGAGAAGTGGTAGAAATAGGTTCTCGGGTTGAGAATTTGCAACCGGGAGATAGGGTAACTATGGAGCCAGGGATTCCTTGCGGTAAGTGTGATTATTGCCGGTCAGGCCGATATAATCTCTGCCCCAATGTGGTCTTTTGGGCTACTCCTCCGGTTGACGGTGTTTTTTGTGAATATGTAACTCATTCGGCATCTTTTACCTATCCTATCGCTCCCGAAGTGAGCTTTGAAGAAGCAGCTCTGGTGGAACCGCTGTCGGTAGGTTTTTATGCTTCTGGCCGGGCTAAAGTTGAGCCGGGTCGGGTAGCTTTGATTTTAGGAAGCGGTCCTATTGGACTTGTTACCTTGGAATCTTTGATAGCTCGTGGCCTGACCCAGATTATTTCGGTAGATATTTTTGACCTCCGCCTCCAAAAAGCCAAAGAATTGGGTGCTCGCTGGGTGATAAACGCCAAAGAGGAAGAAGTTACACAGCGGGTTAAGGAAATTACTCAGGGCCGAGGGGTGGATTATGTTTTTGAGACCGCCGGAGGAGTCTCTACCACCCAATCTACGGTAGAGGTGGTGAAAAAAGGGGGGAAAGTGGTTTTAGTTGGGTTACCTTCTCAGTCTCGAGTGGAGCTTGATGTTATTAAAATAATCGATGGGGAACTGGATGTTCTGGGTATTTTCCGTTATGCCAATACTTATCCCGGATGTGTTGACCTTTTGAATGCTGGCCGGGTGGATCTCGCCTCGCTTATTACCCATCGCTTTTCTTTAGAGGAAACCGGAGAAGCTCTTAAATTCGCCCACGAACACAAAGCCGAGTCTATCAAAGTGGTGGTTAATCTATAGGTGATAGGGGGAAAACAAACTGAGGAAGGGTGATAGGGGGGTCTTTGCCCTCTATAGTTGGAACTATAAAGGGGTCTTCCTTTTTATAGTTCGGATTCCTGATAAAAACGTTCAGGAGTGACGGGCAGATGGTCATTGCATTAACGAGAAAGAAAGGGGTTTACAAGGGGGAATTCTTTCCCCCCTTATACTGGTGGAGTATTTTTCCACCAGTTGTTTTTAATCCCTTATGTTTTTTGCTTTTTGGGGGTTATTAGGGGGGTATTTTCCCCCTAATACCGAGGAAGATGCTTTTCCTTCCTCGGTTGTATTTGTCTTTAATCCTTTACATTTTTTGATTTTTA
>JASGLU010000028.1 GCA_030156825.1 Candidatus Atribacteria bacterium
CAAGATAAAGGACTAAATACAAAAAGATTAAATACTTACGAAGGAAGAAATACACTTCCTTCGTGCCTGCGGCAGGCTGAAAGATTAAAAGGCAAATATCAGAGGAAAAGCTATAGAGGGGGCGGGGGGATACTTCCCCCCACAATTCCTGAAAGGAATTGTAAAGACTTTAAAGATTTTAAAGATTAAAAAGTTAGTTTTTTGAGGGGGCGCGGGGGACACTTCCCCCGCTGTCTGTAGCTTACCTATGAGGGATTGCAACAGAACATGCCTGCGGCAGGCTGAAAACAAAAGATTTTAAAGATTAAATACAAATACTCTGGATTCCTGATAGAAGCATTCAGGAATGACGGATGAGGAGTCATTGTGCTGATGAAAAGAAGGGGGTTTACAAGGGGGAATCCCTTCCCCTTTGTACTGAGGAAGGTGCCTTTCCTTCCTCAGTTGTATTTGTCTTTTTTAGTTTTTTCTTTAATCTTTGTCTTTCGGGGGTGATAGGGGGTTTACCCCCTATAGTTCTGTAGCTTACCTATGAGGGATTGCAACAGAACATGCCTGCGGCAGGCAAGATAAAGGACTAAATACAAAAAGATTAAATACTTACTAAGGAAGAAATACACTTCCTTCGTGCCTGCGGCAGGCTAAAGACAAAAGGTAAATGGTAAATAAAAGGGAATGTGTATGCCCTTAATTTATAACGACCCAGCCCAAGGGGGTTTGTTGACCGCTATCCATGATAACCCAACGGGTGGTCGGAAAGATTAGTTTACCATTTGAATATCTTTTTGCATTCTTTGCTAATTTGGTAATTTCGTTGTCTTTGAGCAAAATTCCGACCGAATTGAAAAAGTAGGTTTTTCCAAACCCCAAACGGGAAAAAACAAGGTGGTTAGAGGAAATAACTTTTTGTAATTTCAGATAAAAAGCAAGTAGCTTTTGGTAGGAACCGCCGAGAGATTCAAGGACCCCTATTTCTCGCTCTACCAAAGCCGAGTTGTAATCACGCAAGGCTTTTATGATGTTTTTCTCGTTTTTAAAGAACTCTTTCCAGTAAGGGGGTATATTCGCCCTTTTAAAAGCAGGGTCAATGCGGATCTGCAACTTAAGAGAGACCCCAGGAGGAATAGCGCTAACAAAAAGGGGTATAGGTCTCCCTCGGCTAATTCTGCCCAGATGATATACCCGCAGTTTTTCCAGAGGACAAAAATCAGAATCGCCAACCTGCAAAAAACGCAAGGCATCGCCTTCGGCCTTCGAGCCCCTTTCGCGAAATATATTTTCTCCAGTATAGAGCTTGCTTTCCTCCATTGCTTTATCAATAGCTTTTCTATCGTTATCTTTTACATAGTGGAATATTAGGGCAGTGCGTAACATTCCTTTAATAGAGCTTCCCGGTATATAGGCACCTTTTAGTGAGTTAACTGCGAGGAGCAAATTACGGGAGTGTTGAGCGAGCTCTTGGGCAGAAGAACACATCCAAGATACCCTGGCAAAATCCGAAGGGTTTAATTTACGGCTTTTAAAGAAATCGGCAATGTTTCCAGATTTACTCAAAGCCATCCGGGTTAATTCGTTGACCGCTTGATAGTCCCCACTTGCTTCCAACCATTTTTGTAGTTTGTTATGATCTAAAACATGCAAACATTTATTCTGGGCATTTAACACAAAATCAATTACTGGCGAAAGAGTTTCGCCGCTACTTATGCAAACGGGTGTTACGGTTTGTATGGTTATTTGCATTCTCATCACCTCAAGAAAAAGCAAAACCTAAAGCCTTACCATAAGAAATCACTGGATAATTTTTCTGCCAGGAAACATTCACGTTACATCCTCTAAAAGGCAAGCGAACTATCGAACCCTCTCCCAATTTGAAAATCGGTTTTTTGTAAAAAGTGGTGGGGCTATGGTAATAAACAAATCCTCGGCGCGGAATCAATTCGTAGTAAACCAAGTTTTTTATTTCTTCTTTGGCCGGTAAGGTAGTTGAGAAAAGTATGAGGTACTCTCCTTGGTTTTCGATTTCAACCTCTTCCCTCTCCCACCAATCGAATACCCCTTTCCCCTGATGGCGTTCTCCACCTATACCCTCTTCAATGAGCAGGTTGAGCACAGGGGATAAGAGGGTCTCAAATTGATTATAATTTACCAGGAAATATAGAAATGGCTTTGTTGTCTCTCCAGAACTTAACACCAAATCTTCCTGGAAATAAAGACCCCCTTCCTTGCGAGCAGTGCCACTTTCCCGGTCTGTGGAAACGTGAGGTTCTACCTTATTTGAAAAATAAAACTTCTTCAAATTCTTCAAGGTCTCTTTTTCTTCGGTAAGCAGAGCGAATTTTCCTTCTATTGTAAAAATTGTCTCATCGAGCAAACTACAATCAAAACTCAAATTCTGAGAGTTGAAGGTGGAAATTAGCTTTGCAAAGGCTTGCCAAGAAAGCCAACCTACTTTTTTTTCTTTTTTACGCTGAGAAAGAAGGGTAGTCTCGCTTTGGGCAACTGAGGCTATGGGGCGAGGTAGGAAAAGCAAGTCAGTTTCTGTCTCTCTTTTTCGCAAAGCAGGAAAAAGAGAGGAAAGCAATACCTCGTTCATAAAGCTTGATAGGCTCTCTTCCCCATAAAGTTTTACTAAGGCATTACATATTGCTGAAAACAAAGTGTCAGCATGCACTATGGTTTCGGTGCGGTCCATACGACCGGCACCCGGATGAAGACGAACTGTTTCTCGAGAAAATAACTTGATTACCTGACACTTCATCAGTGCCCACCTACTGCAAGCAGAGCTTTTTCTGCTTCTGTGCAAAGTTCATCAATTTTTAAATCAGCATCCTGAAGAGTAGCAAAAGCCTCCTCAAAAATTGGTTGAGCCTGGTTATTGCCTTCGTAATCTGTTCTGGTTTTTAACGAAAATTCCAGGTTCCTGAAAGCCACTTCGCCATACCCCCGAGTTCCACTTCCTCCCAGGTAATCATCCTCGAGCAGTCTCAAGCCTTCCCATAATTTGCGAATAAGCCTCTCAATATCGTCGCCTTCGTAAAAATTTAGAATAATTTTAGTAGTGAAAGTCGCTCCAGCAGGGACGCGCTCCATAGGACGGGGGTGTTTGGCCGTTCCTTTAAGGCGGTCGATTATATTTTCCATTTTTTCTTCAGTAAGGGGAATCTCTTCTTCATCAAGAAAATTAAGGCTTTTGACCAAGTCTATATACTTTTTGTAATTTAGAAAAGCATCTCGAAAACATAAGCGAGTAATAGTTTTATTTTTATCAGAATGAGCACCAAAAAGCTGACAGATTTCACAGTTACCACAACCACAGGGGTTACCCTTTTCCCCAGATTGCTGCACACCATCTTTACGTTCCAGAAGACAGCGGATTTTCCCTTTGAGTGAAGAAGCAGGAATATAAGGTTTCCCGTCAATAGTTTTTATAACCGGGTTATCCAACCCACCTATTTCCACACTGTCTTTTGTGCCTCCAATATGCAAACCGGTAAGCGTTTCGATATCACATCTCAAAAACAATTTACCAACAAAACGATTCATTTTTATCCCTCCTTCCGTTGTAATTATTGATCTATGCTATAGAATTTGTGATAAGCGACTAAGGCTTCGGCAAAACGTTGAATGCCACGCAGGTCTTCTGGAGATTTCATGCCTTTGGCGCTGTCTTGTAAGACCACAAAGATAGTACCAATGAGTCTTTTATTTTCTTTTCTATCTTCTCTTCCCACAAGATAGGCCAGGCGAGGGATTGCCAAAAGGAACGCTTCTGGGTTTTTCGCCTGGTGTACGATTTCATATATTTTGCGCATACGGGTGGAGTTGATGCCCTGTCGTTTTTGAACGAACTTTTTAATTTTTTCATTAAATTCCTTAAACTTTTCAATTTCCATTTTCTCAAAGTTCAATATTGACTGGACGTAGTTACTACCGAGGTCCTTCTGTGCCTCACTACGCCATTCCTCTTCTGGAGACACTCGGGGGCTATTGTATCTTGGATTGCCTTTTACTGGGGACATTTCTCTTCCCTCCTCATATTTTTTGTTTGTTTTCTCTGGTTTTCCTGGTAGCCATAGCAGCAATTTTGCTGGCCACCAACACTAATCGTGGATTGCGAATCTTAACTTCTCCAAAAAGATTTTCGAGAATTATCCGCTCTATTTCCTGTGCTAATTCTTTGTAATCGCGCAAGTAATAAAGGAAACGCCAAATACGGGGCGGACTCGCTACCCCCCTGAGGGATGATTCAATTATGGGGGTGAAACCACGAAGAGAGCGGTCTATTTTTTTAAATATTGCTCGAGATACTTCGCCGTTTTTTACTTTTTCGGCAAGTTCTTGGGAGAGTTCGCGCATTTTTTTATACTCTTCCCAGGTAAGCACCTCGCTCAAAATGCCCATTTTATCTTTGAAAAACCAGGAAGGGTCGGATCTATCTTCTGGATAGAACCAATTTTTTGCTTTCTCCAGCTCTTCCTCTACCAAATGAGAGGCCCGGATCATTGGAAAATTATAGGGGAAAAAAGCGATACCCCCCGAAAGAGTGACCCGCCTGGAGTAACCAGTATATTCTGCAAATTTATTCCTTATTTCTGAGGCCAAAACTACGATATCATCCCATTTACCAATAATGAAAAGGTCATCACCACCACTGAATACCGGATAGAATTTTCGTTTTGATGATGAGTTTTCTTTCGGAACAATCAGATTAACTACGTATCCTCCAAAGAAAAGCTCCATTCTTCTACTAAAGGCTCGATATTTGGAGAGCGCCGTTTTTTTAAATTTATCGCCCCGTTCCTTATCTAATCGGCTAAGTTCAGCAAAAATACTACCCAAATTATCGACATCCATCTTAAGATATCCCAGACGTACATCGCCTGCTTGTAGTTCGTTATGGTTACTATTAGAATTAGAACCATTCTCCCCTTCCCCTTTGGCTAAGGCTTCAAAGTCGCGGACAGGAGTTTGAAAACTACCCAAAAGGAAACCATCAGCAAGCGTTTTTTCCTTGTTTTGTCTGCCATGTTTCTCTTCATCGTCTAAACTAAGGCTTATCCTTTCCAAAACATAAACTTTTCCATCGGCTGGCGGGTATTTCGTAAAGCTGATATTAAAACCCAAACACTCGAAAATATCGAAAACCCCTTGGGGAGCCTTTTTTACCGGTTTAATTTCTTTCTCAACCAGATATTGCGAGTCTTTTAGCAGGTCGGTTAACTCTACAAATGATTGACAAATCTCGCAGCGGCGCTCACCTTCAGAAACCACAACCTTACCCTTGCGATAACAAATGGAGCAGCTTTCTCCTTCTCGCACCTCTTCGTCCTGGGGTAAAAATAGAAGCCGGTGAAGCTCTTCTTCGCCCAGCTCCTCAAAGCGCCTTCTTTTACGCACATTAATGCGTTCGTGTAATTCGCTTCGTTTTTCGATGAAATTAAAGAGGTCTTTAAAAGTGAGTGGTAACCACTCCATAGCCAGATATACCTCGCCCCGATGCATTTCCCATAGAATTTTAACCATCTCTTGGCGTATTTCTTTTAAAGCATTCTCGTCAACCAGAGGGAGTAGAACTTCAGCGTTCCCTCCGCCGAGATAAATGATGTTGACCGAGGTAACACCTACTTCTCGCAAAAGACGTTTGACCACGTAACGCACTAAAAGGTCAAGATAGACCGAGCGTCCTTTAAGCATTCGCGCTGCGTGTTTTGAGGTTACGCTGAATATAAAATTTTGAATTCCGGAAAGATCCAGCTTGAAAAAGCAAAAAAGGTTTTTGTCAAGGACAGCAGGATAAAAGCTATCGTTGGTATCTTTCTTCATCCATTCCCTGCATTCTCGCAGGTCATTCTCTGCAAGTAGCCCTTTTTTATAATTTCGGTAAAGGGAGTGCGCCAGTGCAGCTACTAATCTTGAGTGGTCAAAAAGAGAAATGTCGCTTTCGTAACCCACGGTTTGAGCGGGAACTTGTGAAAGATAAACTTCACAGAGACTAACAAATTGCTCAAAATTCTTAACCAGACGTAGGTTCTCTAAAAAGTTTTTGGTGAGCTCTTGATAAGCCTTGTTTCCCTTCTTTGCCTCTTCTTCTTTCTGAGGCATAAGGCCCGCAAGGGCAAGTGGAGCTATAGAATAGAAGCGTGGTTCAGCTTTACCATCCACCAATCGTATGGGAGAAGCAAGTGGAATGTTGAGGTAATACTGGTTGCTGGTTTCGGCACTTTCTTCTCGCTCAGAAGACTGAAGCCAGTCGGCAATCTGTATTATGATTCCTTCAGTCGTTTGGGGGCGATGATGGAAAAGAACCGCTCTTTCCACTTCTTCACAACATACCTTGCTCAGGTATGATGAAGTGAGGTCATAACTATTATTTGCCTTCTCAACGGAAAGCCGGATAGCCCTCACCAGCTGTGCAGAATATTTAGCATGTCCATAAGTATCAGCGGCAGCAATATCTTTGGAAAGCTCCAGAGACTTAGAGCGCTCAAGCAGTTTCCCTAAGTCGTGAATAAAAGCAGTAAAAAGAAATTGTTCTTCGGTCATAAAATTTCCCCCACCTTAGTTGTAAATTGTAATGGCTAACGCCCAAAAAAGAACACAACTCAAAATTATACCATAATAACACTATGTTGAGCGAATTTTGACTGGACTTTTCACCTCCTTATTTAACCCAAGTTGTACCATAAGTTCCAGAAATCAGCCTATATCGAGTCCTTCATTTTGAAAATTTTCATTTTTGGGTAGCCCAGATTGTTTTTTGTCTTTTAGTTTACACTATAGATAGTCTCAGATGCCCGATTAGTAATTTCGAGCATAACAGAAAAACTGAGAGAGTAAGCCCTTCGAGCTTTCATTGTTATCTGGTGCCCCGATGCAGCATGGCCGTCTATCCTTCTTGTTTTGTTACTGCAATTTATTGTCGACTTCTTGATAATCAGGGAATTTTCCCTCTTCCATAACTTGACCGATGTTTTTATGGAGAAGAGCAACCATACTTAAAATCTTATTCTTGAGATTTAGGCAATCTTCCTCAGAAATAGGGTTAAAACCATGAGCCAGGATCGAGTTGTTTCTCTTTTCCAAGAGATGACGTAGCTCGTGGTCGTCAAAAAAGTTTTTACCCAGCTCTTCCCCCAAATCACTCAGCAATTCGTAGCCTTTATAAAGGGGTAGTTGAATTTTTCCCTTATCGTTGTGCAAAGGTTCGTACTTGTCCCTCAACTCTTGAGGCAGGTTTTCGGTATTTACGTTGGAAGTTTCTATTCCCTTTGCCCGGAGCTTAATCTGGGCAATAAGCTCCACTGCTCGATAAAATCGGGCTACTGCATCGTCAAACTTTTTCTCTGCAATACGTCGCTGAGCATTGTTTAAAAGGTCAGCGAGAAAATAGATATCTCGCTGAGGGAAACGAGGGTTAGTCAGTTTCCCTAAAAAGGCTTTATTACGTTCTGGAATACCGGGTATTCCTTTAAAATCTTCTCTGGGGTGATTAAAAAGATCCCACCGGAAATAAAATTCAACTATATCCTGCCACTTTTCGACGAATCCCTGTACCGACGAGGTATTAATAATTTTTCCCATTTTGATTAATACCTCAGCAGCTGAAGAAAAATCATAACGGTCAAAACAAAAAGCAAAGAGTTTTTTCATCTCTTCAACCTGATAAGCAAAGGCCTCGCCAAAAGAAAGAACTGTCTCCCCGCCTCTTAATGGCTTATCCCCCTCCCCTTCGTTCATGATGTAGGAAAAGCTATCTACTCCAGCAACACAACCTCCCAACACCATCCCTGCACTCATAGGTTTAGTCCCCGCAGTAAAGTCAACAGTTATCTTAGCTTTGGCGTCTTCTGTTCTCAATTTTTTAATGTAATCTTGTATTTTAGGAAAAACGCCTTGAAAGCTCCGTTCTTCACCATTGGTTAGGTAGATTTTCCTCTTTTCTAAAATAACTTCTTGCTCCTCTAACATCTGTTCTACAAGGGGAAGAGTGGTGCTATCACTTTTTTTAGTAACCACAAAATGGACCACATCGGGATAATGCGTTTTGACAGAGTAGGCTATCGCCCCAGCTAACGACTCCGCTCCTCCACTTGCACCCAATCCCACTGTTATCAATAGATGTTTCATTTCAATTTTCCCTCCATTTCCTGTCCTCTCATATTTTAACTAATGGAAGTTCTTGGATTAAGCAAATAGAGTTTCTTTGTTAGCACCTCCCTTTCAAAAAGATTTTATTTGGATTCACTTCCGCTACAAAATCTACATAGTTTAAAGTAGTCGTAGTCTGCACAGTGCTTCTTCTCTGGGCTACCTTGCAAATCGCTATTCTTGATTTTACCACAATATATTTTTGTAAATGGCAGCAAGAGGGATATTATAAACCTCGTATATTCCTTAGTGTGGTAGTTTTCACTTTTAACCCATGCAGGAGCAAAAAACCGCCATGGAGTGTCTTGTCCTTTTGGCGATGGTAGAAAAAAAGGAGGAAAACACCGAGGGCTGCTTTATTAACTTTTCATTCTGCTCCTAAAGGGACACTTTCTCGAGAATTTTTAAGGATGAAATTATTACAGAATAAACACAGTGGACTCTATTATAAGCTTGATTTTCAACCCCTACCGTGCTATTTTGAGGGCAAGAGTGCTAAACAACTGCTTATTACAAAGCAGATGTGGTAACCGGTGTGGCGAGCCAAAGCCTCAGGCGATTAGCCTTCCAGGTGATTTGTTGGCCGGCAAAGGGGGTGGTTTACAGAAAGATAGGTTAATTTATCAACCATAACTTTATGGGTGGAAACAAAGGAGGTATGTAGGATGAAAAAACTTTTATATATGACCCTGCTTTTAATATTTATCTTAACTGCAGGAATAACATCAGCCCAAACTCAGGCGGAGGGAATAAAAGCTGCGCTGGTTGTTACTCCTCCTGGAAAAAGTGATTTGGGTTGGAATTTTGTGCATTGGTTAGGCTGTGAGCGCGCTAAAGACTTGGGGCTTATACGAGAATATGCGGAAATCGTAAGCAGTGAAGCCAACATTCTCTCCGATTTAACCTTGCTTGCTCAGTCAAAAGAATATGACTTAATTATAGTTTGTGGTTGGGAATTCCTCGATGCTTTACAAGTGGTGGCCAATGAATTTCCAGACCAAAATTTTGTCATGACAGATGTAGTAGCAGAGTTTGGCGAAGACGAACCTGGAAACTTCAACACTCTCTCCATCCTTTTTCAGCAAGAACAACCCAGCGCTCTTGTAGGAGCTCTGGCGGCATTGCTGGCGATACACTATGACTCGCCCCATGTCGGTATAGTTTTGGGCATTGAAGGGCCAGTCCTCTATGAATTTGAAATGGGATACAAATGGGGTGTGAACTGGGCTGCTAATTGGGTGGAAGAAAATCGCCCTGACTTAGCAGCGGAGAGTAAGTTCATAAATACTCCCAGGAAAGAAAGGGTGCTCTGGACTTACACGGGTACCTGGGCTGATCCGGCAAAAGGCCGAGAAGCAACAGAGATTCAAATTAGACAAGGAGCAGTTGCTGTATATGCTGTAGCTGGGTCGACAGGGCTGGGAGTGTTATCGTATATTGATGATTACCATAAAGAGCAAACTATACCGTTTACTGACCCTCCCTTTGCAATAGGAGTTGATATTGCTCAGGATTGGATGAATCCCTATATTATTGCCAGCGCGATGAAAAGGGCCGATGTTGCAGTAGTGGAAGCGGCCAAACTTGTTCAGGCTGATATGTTTAGAGAAAGGGTGGCCGAAGACCATATCCTGTGGATGAACTTTGCAAACCAGGGAACCTGGATGAGCGATGAACAGTCTCTGGATGAATTTATGCAATACATGGTGCGTTTAGGCTCTCTACCGGCAGAGGAGCGACCTAAGATTTTGGAACAGTGGAAAGAGCTGAGGGCGGCTCAACCTTCCTGGATTTGGGAAGCCATTGAAGAACTGCAAGAGGCGATAATTAATGGTACAGTTGATATCCCTCGGCCGTTTGGTGAACCTGCAAAATGGCAGATAAAGGAACTGAGAGCTGAATATGGATGATCTTAAATTCGGGGGTCGAGTGGCTAATATGCTCGACCCCCGAATTTAAGATGGAGGATAGTGGTATAGCTACTAAATTGCATCCTCGTTTAATAGCAAATGAGCTGAGAGCAGAACTGGCGAAGCAGCATGAGGGCCTATCTGGAAAAAGAAAATAGTGATTTGCTGAGAAACCGAGTAAAGGTGGTTATATGAGCCCAAGACCTTTCTGGCAAACTTTAAAAATAGCAGGGAGTCCTGTTTTTGCGGTTTTAATAAGCTTGATAGTAGCTATGATAGTTCTTGGAGCAAGTGGTTATAATCCCTTGCATATATTTCGGGGTTTGGAATATTCTTTCTTTACCAGACACGGTATTATCAATACGCTTGCAATGGCTACACCGTTGATACTCACGGCTATTACCTGGGCTGTGGGGGCAAGGGCCGGCGTTTTTAATGTGGGAGCAGAAGGAACCTTGATGATAGGGGCGGTTGCTGCGCTTGCAGCTGGTGCCCTTCTTAAGTTGCCGGTAGGACTACATCATTTAGTGGTCCTGGCTGCCGCCGTGGTGGCTGGAGTTTTATGGACCATCCCTGTAGCTTATCTGAAAACAAAGAGAAATGTCCACGAAGTGGTATCTACCATAATGCTGAACTGGGTAGCCAGCTTCCTGGTAAGCTTCTTGGTTGTCTGGCCTCTGCGGGATCCCGAGTGGCCGATGAGGTCTCTGAAAATTCTCCCTACTGCTCGCTTCCATCCTCTGGTTGCCGGAACCAATTTAACTCTTGTATTTTTTATCTCCATTGCTTTTGCCATATTTTCTTATCTGCTTTTATGGCACACAAGGGTAGGACAACACATACGCGCTACTGGGTTTAACCCGGATGTTGCTAAGAATTGTGGAATAAATGTTTCCCTGGTAACCGTTTTTGCTTTTGGTGTTGGCGGAGCAGCGGCTGGTTTAGCTGGCTATGCTTTAACTGCCGGGCTTCCCCCACTCTGGAGCATTTCCGAGAAATTGGGGACGTTGGTTGGCTATGGGTTTAATGGCATTTGCGTTGCGGCAATTGGGGCTAACCATCCTATCGGGATTATTTTTGCAGCCATTTTCTTTGGGGGAGTCTTGAGTTCGCGCAGCTATATGCAGATGTTCCTGGGAATTGCCCCCGAGATAACGGATGTAATAGCCGGGGTTATAGTTTTAATCCTGGCTCTGCCAGAATTATCGAAGATATTTTTGGGTGGGCAACGAAAGAAGGTGGTAGCTTGAGGGGAAACAGGGTGGTTGCTACTGCTGGCAAAGAACGACTGGTAATAGGTTTGGCCATTATCGTCATTCTTATCATGGTTGGGCTTACCGTGGGGGTTATAGATACTGTTCATTTATTTATATTAGGACTGAACGCTATGGTACCAATTGCTTTAGCCGCTGTGGGCGAAGTTTTAACTGAAAGAGGGGGACTTTTCAACATAGGAATTGAAGGGATAATGCTTTTAGCATCATTCGGGGCGGTGTATGCAGCAGAAGTAAGCGGAAACTGGTTTGTTGGGCTTTTAGCGGGGTTATTGGTAGGAGCATTGGTTGCCTATCTCTTTGCCCTCATTGCTACTTATGGTGCGGGAAACCAAGTGGTTGCCGGGGTGGGAATTAACATGCTTGCTTTGGGTCTGGTGGCCTATTTCTTGGTGGTAGTATGGGGGTCTCCTGGTTTTCATTTGCTTAGCAGTTATGAAATCAGGGTTCCTAAGATTAACGTTTTGGGGTCTTCGGTAAGCTGGATGATTATTGTAGTTTTAGGGATAACTGTGGCAGTCCATTTTGTTTTGGAAAACACTCGTTTTGGGCTCCGAGTAAAAGCTGCCGGATATAACCCTTTTGTTACCGATGTTTCTGGAATAGATGTCTATAAGCTTCGCACCCTGGCTTGTGTTATCGGTGGAGTGCTGGCTGGCTTGGGTGGGGCTTATATGTCTCTCGATTGGTTGGGCTTATCTGCTTCCAGTCTTATTCAGGGGCGAGGCTTTATCGCTTTAGCCTGTGTGGTGTTTGGGGGGTTAGACCCTATTTTAACTTTGGAAGCAGCTTATCTTTTTGGTTTACTCAGCGCCACAGGCCTTTGGTTGCAAAATATTCCCTGGGCTGCGCCTCTTATGTTGAGAGGTGGAAGCTATCTTTTCTTGATGCTACCCTACTTGGCCGTGTTAGCTGTGCTCATCGTTTTTCCCAGAAGACAGCGACTTTCTAAGGAAATAGGTGTGCCATATCGTCGGGGGTAAGGGAAAGGAGGAAAGATGGTAAAGCAAAAGGCTCCACATGTGGAAATGAGAAACATTCACAAATCCTTTGGGGATGTTCAGGCCTTGAGAGGGGTAGATTTTACAGTTTATGAGAATGAAGTAGTAGGATTAGTGGGGGATAACGGGGCCGGTAAGAGCACTCTGGTGAAGATTCTCACCGGGATATACCAACCGGACAAAGGCGAAATTTATTACCGAGGGCAAAAAATAAAACTCTCGTCACCGGTTGAGGCTCACGCTTTGGGAATTGAACCTGTGCACCAAAGTGGAGCAACCATAGATGAGATTGCGGTATGGGAGAATTTCTTTTTGGGACGTGAACTTGTTAGGAAATTCTTTTTTATTAAGCTGTTAGATAAAAGACAAATGCGATATATAACACAGGAAACGTTGAATAAATTAGGCATAGAGTTAGATTCAGTGGATAGGCCAATGGGGACTCTATCTGGTGGTCAAAGGCAGGCGGTGGTGATTGGCAGAGCTTCCTATTTTGGTGGCGAACTTCTTGTTCTCGATGAACCCACTGCTGCTCTCTCCTTAAAAGAGACAGAAAGAGTTCTCAAATATATTGAAGGGGTCAAAAAATTAGGGCATTCTGTTATTCTTATATCCCACCTTACGCTTCATGTATACCCGATTGCTGACCGGTTCGTGATTTTAGACCGAGGGGAAAAAATTGGTGATTTTCCCAAAGAACAAATTTCGAGAAAAGAATTAGAGGAGATAATAGTGCGAGGTAGGATGGCAACCGAAGTTTCTTAAAAGCTCTTTTTATATATAGCCTAACCCAAGTTGCAGATTTTTACCAGATATGCCTTCGATAGAGGGGGGATATTATGAAAAAAGTAATCCTTGATTGTGACCCAGGGCATGATGACGCGATTGCCATCATGCTTGCTTGTGCTTCCCCAGAGCTTGAGGTTTTGGGCATTACTACTGTAGCTGGTAATCAAACTGGGAAGAAAACTTTCGCTAATGCCCGGCAGGTTTTGACTCTGATTGGGAGTGACCTCCCGGTAGCAAGGGGGTTTGATAAACCCTTGTTGCGAGAACTTATAACTGCGCCAGAAATCCACGGTGAGACTGGCCTCGATGGAGTGGAGCTTCCTGCGCCGTTAGATAAACCCTGTGCAGCGCGCGCGGTTAATTTCATCGTAGAGGCACTTCTTAGTGCTGAGGAGCCGGTGTATCTAATTCCAACTGGACCGTTGACCAATATCGCTGGTGCACTCCTCCTTGCACCTGAGATCAAGGAAAAGATAAAAAAGATTGTACTTATGGGGGGTGGAGTGTTGGTATCCAACAAAACCCCGGCTGCTGAATTTAACATCTATGTTGACCCCGAGGCAGCAAAAATTGTGTTTGAATCAGGCATACCGATAACTATGGTTGGATTAGATGCTACAAACAAGGCTTTGTTTTCCTTCGAAGATATAGAAACCCTTTCCCAACTGGGAGGAAAGGTCTCAGCAGTTGCTGCCCAATTACTGGCTTTCTACGCCAGGCGACTAAAAAGATTCTTTGATGTGAAAGGTGCCCATCTGCATGACCCACTCGCCGTAGCTGCGGTGATTGACCCGGCCGTTTTGGACACTAAATTCCTTCAGGTAGACATTGAGACCAAAGGGGAATTTACAAGAGGCGCCACCGTTGTTGACCTCTATGGGGTCACCGGTAAGGAGGCTAACGCCGAAGTAGCTTTTGGACTCGACCTCTCTAAATTCAAAAGCCTCGTTTTTAATGCGATAAAAAGCTTAGACGAGCGATCGTAATTGCGCTTTTATTTCTACCAAAAGTATAGAATTGAACCCTTCCTAAACCGCTTGACATACAGTTAAGTTGTGATATACTGTTAAAACAGGCGGTTATGGTAAATACCTCTTTACTTAATTATATTAAATAATCGTTTTGTTTACTGGAAATAACAAAGCCGCAGCTAAAACATTTGGTTTTCAAATTTGCAAGCAGTAAAGGAGGTGGGGATAACTAATTAAAACTGCTCACAAAGCGCTTCTTTCTTCAAATGGAAGTTTTGGTGTCTTTTGAGAAAGAAATGGAAAAAAGAAAAGGAGGTTTGAGGGAAAATGTTGAAAAAAGGGTTAACTTTTCTGATTTTGGGGTTGCTAATTTTAGGAGGGACATTGGTTGGAGCCCAGGAAATATCAGAAATAGTGATTGGTTGGGCACCACCAGATATTACCGGTGTGTTTAGAACCGCCACCGATTTCTTTGAAATGGCAGCCGAAGATGCCACAGAGAATGGTATACCGGTAACCATTCTCACTCGTTCTCCTGCTTCCCATGTTGCTTTTGCCGACCAAATTGCCATAATTGAAGATTTTATCCAGAGAAAAGTCGATGCCATTGCTATTTCTCCTATAGAAGTAGAGATAGTAAAACCAGCCCTAAACCAGGCCAAGGAAGTGGGCATCCCGATTATTGTGGTAAACCTGTTAGAACCAATTGAGGGAGTAGAGGTAGATTGCTATATTGGATTTGATAACACAATAGCCGGCGCTATTTCTGCTTATAGCGTAGTAGATTACTTTGGAGGTCCGGGAGTTTTAGGTGAAGGAGAAAAGGTAGACGTTTCTCCCGAAACTTATTTGGATTTAGAGTTCTGGGAAAGCCTGTATACCCCAGAAGTTATAGAAGAGCTAAGAGATGAAATCCAGGTCCGGGGAGCCATAATCGAGGGAATTGCCGGCGGGTTTTTCTCGGTAGCCAGGTTGAGAGGTTTCCACTCAGTGGTTGACCAATTCCCAGGAATAGAAATTGTAACTACCCTGCCAGCTGATTGGAACCGAGAAAAAGCTATCACGGTTACCGAAGATATTCTCTCGGCTAACCCGGAAGGAACCCTTGACTTTATCTGGGCCGCTTCCAACGAAATGGGTCTGGGAGCTATGCTTACCTGCGAGCGTATGGGAAGAGAGGAAGTTAAAATCTTTACCAACGACGGGACTCCGGAGTCGGTGCAACGAATCAGAGAGGGAAGAATAATCGCCGAAACTTGGCACGGATTCCCCGAGTGGGGCTGGTATGGAACCAAATATGCCGTTATGTTGGCCCTTGGTTTAGAGGATATGGTTCCTCAATTTGTGGATATTCGACCCCGAACCGAGTGGCAGGGAAATGCCGATATGTTCTATCCTGACCCAGCATTAGAGCCAATAGATTGGGAAGAAATAAAAGCAGCTTATCAGGAGAAATAGCCGACCAGGATTGTTACTCAATTTCTCGAGAAAGAGGTGGACTTTACCTGCCTCTTTCCCGAGAAAAGAAGCTTACCGGATTCCAAACTACTGGGAAAGGGAGGAACTGGGATGGATTTGGGAATGAAAGATAAAGTAGTGATAGTAACCGGAGGCGCTTCTGGAATTGGGGAAGCGGCTTGCCGCTTATTTGCCCAGGAAGGGGCGCGGGTAGCTCTCTTTGATATTGACCGGAATCAGGCAGAAAAGGTGGAGCAAGAAATCAGGAAGTCGGGAGGCAATTGTTTAGCGGTGACAGTAGATGTGACCTCAAAAGAAGATGTCTCTTCAGCGGTGGAAACCGTTGGAGAAAAGCTGGGCACTCCCGGTATCCTGGTCAACAATGTCGGTGTGTATTGCAAAGGTGATGTTCTATCTTTTACTGAGGATGATTTTGAAAAACTGATGAAAGTCAACGTTGAGGGCACTTTGTTTTGCTCGAAGTATGTGGCCAGTAAAATGAAAGAGAAAAATTGCGGAGTAATTGTAAATGTTGCTTCTGAAGCTGGCATTGTAGGTATAGCCAATCAAATAATCTATAATTTGACCAAAGCAGCCGCCATATCTATCACCAAAAGCTGCGCTATTGACCTTGCTCCCTATGGGATAAGGGTAAACTGTGTTTGCCCAGGGACCACTTTTACCCCGTTGGTGGCTGAGTCTCTTAAAAAAGAAAGTGATCCGGAAAAGGCTAAAAAGGCCCTGGAAGAAAGCCGCCCTCTTAAGCGACTGGGTAAACCGGAAGAGATTGCTTCTGCCATCCTATTTTTAGCTTCCGACTGCGTTGGGTATGCCACCGGAGCGGTTCTGAGCGTAGATGGAGGATATACCGCATGGTAACCACCGAAGTTCAACCTATGATTTTACTTAAAAACGTAACTAAGATTTTCCCGGGAGTGCAGGCTTTAGATAACGTTAGCCTGGATATCCTGCCGGGGGAAATACATGCAGTTTTGGGGGAAAATGGGGCTGGGAAAAGCACTTTGATGAAGATTCTAAGCGGTATTATCCCTAAGGATGCAGGGGAAATTTTATTAGAGGGGAAAAAGGTCCATTTTTCCTCGCCGGCTGAAGCGATTGAGGCGGGCGTTTCTCTGGTTCAACAGGAGTTATCGCTCATCCCTTCTTTGAGTATTGCCGAAAACATTTTCTTAGGGCGATGGCCCGTCCGAGGCTTGGGAATAGATTGGGATAAAATTAACCGCGACACTCAAGAGCTTTTACAGCGCTTTAACATACAAGAAAACCCACAAACGCCGGTGGAAAATTTGAGCGTGGCCGAGCAACAGTTGATAGAAATCATGAAAGCTTATAGTCGGCCCACTACCAGAGTTCTTCTTTTGGATGAACCCACTTCTGCTCTGAGCGAGGAGGAGGTAGAAAGGCTTTTTGGATTGCTGGCAGAGATAAAAAAAGAAGGCAAAGCCATAATTTTTATCTCTCACAAACTGGGAGAGGCGCTTCGAGTAGCCGACCGAATTACGGTTTTGAGAGATGGAAAGAAAGTTATTACTGTAGCTAAAGAAGATACCTCAGAAGAAGATATTGTTTTTTACATGACCGGTAAGCGCTTTAAACGGAGTGAGCCCGAAGCAACCGGAGAGCAAGCGAAAAAAGAGGTGGTACTCTCCCTTAGAAATTTCTCAAGCGATGAGTTTTCCGCGGGCGTCAACTTGGACGTTTACCGAGGAGAGGTTTTAGTTATTTTTGGACTGATCGGTTCGGGTCGGACTACTTTGGCTCAAACTCTTTTTGGGCTACGCAGAAGTAAAGGTGAATTTCTGCTTGAGAGGAAAAAGGTCCATTTTTCCTCGCCGGCTGAAGCGATTGAGGCGGGCATTGGCTATATTCCCGAAGACAGAAGAGAGAGCCTGGTGTACGATTTGCCGGTTTTTGCCAATATTACTCTGGCCAGTTATCAAAAAGTGGCCCGTCGGGGAATTTTGAACTTGGATTGGGAGTATGCCACCGCCCAAAAGATGATCCAAGAGTTACAGATTAAGACCCCAAATATTTTTCGGGAAGTCCTCTATTTAAGCGGAGGAAATCAGCAAAAAGTCCTTCTCTCCCGCTGGTTAGTGAGTTCTCCTAAAATTCTTATTATGGATGAGCCCACCCGGGGAATAGATGTGGGAAGCAAATTTGAGATTCGAAATCTGGTCAAAAACTTGGCTCACTCGGGAATTACCGTAATTTACATTACTTCTGAACCACTGGAAGCCCTGGAAATGGGGGATCGAATTTTAGTTATGAGAAACGGAAAAGTGGTTAAAGCCATTGATAACCCACAGGAAACTACTAAATCCGATCTTTTGGCGTTAGCGAGTGGAATAAGTTGAAAGGAGGGAAAAAATGGGAGCTAAAGGTACTTCTTCAGCCGACAAAAGTAGCCCTACTACTAACTCATCTTTTTCTATAAAAGAGCTTTTGCTGCGAGGCGGTTCTTTAGTTGGCTTAATCGGCTTGAGTCTGGTTTTTGCGGTTTTATCCCCTCATTTTTTTACCCTTAGCAACTGGCTTAATGTTTTTCGCCAAGTCTCAGTAGTGATTATTTTGGCTTCTGCTCAAACCATGGTGATTATCTCTGCCGGAATCGACCTCTCAGTGGGCTCACTTCTTGCCTTAGGGGGTTCTTTGGCCGCAGTTGCCATTTGTTATTGGGGATGGAGCCTACTTGCCGGAGCTTTGCTTGGGGTTTTAGTAGCGGGTTTGGTAGGGCTTGCCACCGGAACGATTGTGGCCAAGGGTAAAATTCCTGACTTTATTGCCACCTTAGGCATGTTGGGGGCAGTTAGGGGGATAGCCCTTTTAATTACCGGTGGGTTGCCAGTTCCCTCTCATTTTACCGCTACCGAACTTACCGGATACTTACCTGCTGGCTTGATTTGGCTGGGTAGTGGTGATATTGGGGGCTTTCCGGTATCGATGATGATCGCCGTGGGAGTGGTAATTCTCACTTGGTTCATCCTCAATCGGACTACTTTTGGTCGGTCGCTATATGCGGTGGGAGGAAATCGGGAAGCAGCTCGAGCGTCGGGAATCAATGTCGATCGGGTAAAAGCTTTGGTTTATGCAGTATCTGGCCTTTACTGCGGGTTAGGAGGGTTGGTCCTGGTGGGGCGGATGAACTCGGCCAATGCCCTGATGGCTGAGGGGATGGAATTACAAACCATAGCCGCGGTAGTGATCGGAGGTACCAACCTTTTTGGAGGTAAGGGCTCAGTTTTTGGAACCTTAATTGGAGCTTTGCTCATGGGGGTTTTGGCCAACGGATTAAACCTTTTAAACGTACAACCTTTTTGGCAACGGGTAATTAACGGTTTACTCATCATAGCGGTGGTGGTGTTTGACCAATGGCGAAGGAGAGTGTTACGTTAAGCGGGCGGAGGTTGGTATCAAAATCAGACCGGTCCGGAATATTGATAGACTCCTCTGCTCCTGCAGAGCACCAGATGACAATGAAAACAGAATTCTCTCCCTCGAAGAGAGGTGAAAAGCCGTTTTGGATGCCCGATTACTAATTTCGGGCATGACGGAAAAGAAATACAACGTAGGAGACTGAGGGAGTGTATCCCCTCCCTCGTTTCTGTCATTCCCGAAATTTTTAGTCGGGAATCCACGTCCTTAAATACTGTGGACCCCTGATAGATACATTCAGGGGTGACGAACAAAGGGTGATGAATACATTCGGGAATGGTAGACAGAGGGTCATTGCACTGGCAAAAAGAAAGGGGTTTACAAGGGGGAATTCTTTCCCCCTTGTACCGAGGAAGCGTCCTCCTTCCTCGGTTGTTTTTGTCTTTTTGTATTTGATTTGTTTAGTTTTTTCGGGGTTATAGGGGGTTTACCCCCTATAGTTCGGTTATTAGGGGGGTATTTTCCCCCTGATAGTTGGGGTTGATAAGGGGGTTTACCCCCTTATAGTAACAATAATCGGTAGGAGGTAAAGCTATGTCCAAAGTTCGTTTTGTTTTAGTGGGGGCAGGAAGAGCAGGAATGGTTCATGCCAACAATTTGGTTCACTATATTCCCGAAGGAGAGCTGCAAGCGATTGTTGACCTTGACTTGGAACGGGCCCGAGAAAGAGCGGAAGAATTAGGGGTAAAACATTTTTATCAAACTATCGACCAGGCTTTGATGGAGGAAGAATTTGAAGCGGTTGCCATCGGTTCTTTAACTTTTACTCACCGAGAAATAGTGGAAAAAGCTGCTCAAGCTGGAAAGCACGTTTTTTGCGAAAAACCACTGGCCCAGACGGTGGAAGAAGCCCAAAAAATGGTTGAAGTGGTAGAAAAGTCGGGTATAAAGTTTCAAATCGGCTTCATGCGCCGCTATGATCCGGCTATTCGCAAAGCCTGGGACATGATTCAGGCAGGAGAAATTGGAGACTTAGTGGTGGTCAAATCTACCGGTCGAGGCCCCGGTTTACCTCCACCCTGGATTTGGGATCGGAAAAAAAGCGGAGGGATGTTGGCCGAGGTGTCAACCCACGATGTAGATGCTGTTCTTTGGACGGTAGGAAAATGTCCGGAGCGAGTTTACATGGAAGCTAAAAACTTTAAAGCACCGGAGGCCAAAAAGGACTTTCCTGACTTTTATGACCATTATCTGGTAACTTTGAACTTTCAAGATGGACCAATTGGCACTATTGATGGTGGATGCCCGGTGGGCTATGCCTACGACGCCCGAATGGAGTTTTTAGGCACTAAAGGCATGATTCAGGTGGGTCAGGTAGAAGGAAACGGCCCGACCTTGATGACTCTTGATAAAACGGCTATTCGGGATAACCATGCCAGTTGGCGTTACCGGTTTAAAGAAGGATACTTAGAAGAAATGAAAAGTTTTATCCGCTGTATTTTAAAAGACGAGCAACCCAGTCCTTCGGTTCAGGACGGTTATCGGGCAGCACAGGTAGTAGAGGCAGCTCACCGCTCCCTGGACCAGGGTCAGGCGGTTGTCTTCCCCTGGAAGTGGTGAAAATGCTTTATTTTATTGGATGTGATTTGGGAACCACTGGTACAAAAGCGGGGTTATTTGATGCAGAAGGCAATCTATTAGCTACGGCTCGCCAGGAGTCGAACCTGATTTACGGCAAGGATGGCAGCGTTGTTCAGGACCCGCAGGAGATGTTTTCTTCGGTGTTAGAAACTGTCAAGCAGGTAGTTGCCGAAAGCGGGGTTGACCCTAAAAGCGTGGGAGGGTTAGCCCTTGATGGCCAGATGGCCGGTATTATGGGAGTAGCTAACGATGGAGAGCCGGCCACCCCTTATGACTCCTGGCTGGATTTCCGCGCGGCCCCTTACGCTGAGCAGATGAAGAAAAAAGGGGAAGAGTTGATTATCCGTCGCTCGGGGATGGCTCCCAGCATTAACCATGGTCCTAAAATTTTATGGTGGAAACAGGAACAACCGGCCGTTTACCAGAAAATAGCCAAATTTACCGTTCCCTCCTGCTGGGTAACACAGAAGTTGGCCGGGTTGGCCGGGGATAAGACTTTTATTGATTATACCTATATCCATTTTTCCTGTTTTGCTGATATTAAAAATGCTAAATGGGATGAAGAACTGATTGAACTTTTTGGGCTGGAGAAAGAGAAATTTCCTCAAATCGTTGAGCCCTGGAAAATAGTAGGAAAACTTCAGTCCCCCTGGGCAGAGAAAATGGGGCTTTTGCCCGGCACCCCGCTGGCGGCTGGCTGTGGTGATCAAGCAGCCAACGTCCTGGGGGCGGGAGTGGTAGACGAAGGAATTGCTTTTGATGTGGCCGGAACTGCCTCCTGTTTTGCCTTGAACGTGAGGGAATATTCAGCCGATGTGCGGTTTAAGACTATCCTCTTCCCGCGTTCGGTACTGGCGGATTTTTATTATCCCATGGCCTATATCAACGGTGGAGGAATGGACTTGGAGTGGGCAAAAAGGGAGCTTTTCTCGGAATTGGCAACTTCTCCGCGTGCCTTTGCTCAAATTGACCAATTGGTGAAAGAAAAAATCCCAGAACCGGCTTCAATTATTTTTATTCCCCACTTGAGGGGAAGGAATTGTCCTACCGACCCTTACATGCGTGGGGTATTTGCCGGATTTAGTTGGGATCACTCCCGGGAACATCTTTTCCGGTCCATTTTAGAAGGGATTGCCTTTGAATACCGTTATTATTTGAAAATCGTTCGGGAACTGCTTCCCCAGACTGAATTTCACCAAGTTCGAGTGATTGGGGGTGGAGCCAAATCAGCGCTCTGGAACCGAATTAAAGCCAGTGTGTTGGAGATTCCTTATGCTGAGCTGAATCGAAGCGAGTTTGCTATTTGGGGATCTGCCCTATTGGCCGCTTATGCTGCCGGGGCGGTAGATGACCTGGCGCAAAAATCTCGCCAGTCGGTGGAAGTTACCAAAACTTATTTTCCGGATGACAGCCTTTCTGCTCGGTATCGGGAGCTTTTCCCGTTATATCTGGAAACCCTCCAGGGGATGGGAAATATCTTTGAAAAGTTTCCCCAGTTGTTTGGTTAACTACTGAGGATGTATTTTATCCTCAGTAGTTTTTTTAGTCTTTAATCTTTTTGTTTTTAGCGCCGTAGGCACTGAGGGAGGTGTGTTTCCTCCCTCAGTAAGTATTAGTTTTGTTTTTTGTATTTAGTTTTTAATCTTACGCCGTAGGCAGAGGGAAGCGTTTTCCCTTCCCTCAGTATGTCTTTAATCTGTTTTTTCTTTGTTTTTACGTTTTTAAGTTTTTAATCTTACGCCGTAGGCAGTCTAAGAAAGGAAGTGGTTGAATGAAAGCAGCTGTTTTTTCTTACCCTCCTGGGGTGGAAATAAAAGAGGTGGACCCCCCTAAAATAGGGCGAGGAGAGGTTCTGGTTCGGGTAGAAGCCGCTGCTCTTTGCGGAACCGATCTCCGGATTGCCCGCCGAGGACATGGAGGAATTCCTGAGGATTCTTCTCGGATTCTGGGACACGAGTTTGTAGGAATAATTGAAGAGCTTGGGACGGAGGTAGCAGATTACCAAAAAGGAATGAGAGTGGCAGTGGCTCCCAACTTTGGTTGTGGAAAGTGCTGGTACTGTATCCAGGGTCTGACCCACCACTGCCTGGAAGGAAAGTCACTTGGAATTACTATGGATGGAGGGTTTGCTGAACTGGTAAGAATTCCGGAAAAAGCAGTGGCTCAAGGAAATATTTTCCCCCTTCCCTCCGAGATTGAGCCCAACAAAGTAGCTTTCGGCGAGGCTTTTGCTTGTGCTTTTCATGGGGCTTTGCCGCTTAAGATGGGAGTTAACGATTCGGTTTTAATCTTTGGAGTGGGGCCAATTGGCCTTATGTTTTTAGAGCTTTCCCGTTTGTATGGAGTGCGAGAGGTGTGGATGGCCGACTTGAGCGAGAAAAGGCTGGAGATGGCCCGTTCACTGGGTAGCAAAACCATCCTGATAGGAAAAGAGGAGATACCCGAGAACCGATTTGATGTAGTGGTGGTAGCTGCCCCTTCCCCCCAGGCACAACAGAGCGCTCTTTTGGCTGCTCGGCTGCTGGGGCGAATTAACTTTTTTGGAGGACTACCTCCTCAAATAAAGGAAGTACCCTTACCCAGTAACTTGATTCACTACAAAGAACTCACCGTCGTTGGCACTACCAAATCTAATAACTTTCACTTTCGCTCGGCGCTTGAGCTTATGCTAACCGGTAGAGTGGACCTCTCCCATCTGGTTACCCATGTTCTTCCTTTATCGGAAATTGAACAGGGACTTAAATTGATGGAGAAACATGAAGCCCTCAAAGTAGTAGTACGTCCAGATTATTAAAATTGTTTATAGAAAGGATGAGTGACTATGAAACCATTCAACGTAGAAGTAAATTTTCAAACTGGAGATCTGACCCCGGGGAAGAAAATCGACCGTTACCTGAGTGGGGTAAAGAACATGTTTTTTGATCAAGCAGCAGCGGATGCTATTTTGCAGAGAGAAGACCCGCTAATTTACCAGGTTATCTATGCCGATGTTCCAGAAGCAAAGGGACACCTGGGAAATTGTACTACCATCATCTACCCCGGGAAAGTGGGCCGGGAATTCTACTTTACTAAAGGCCATTTTCACGAGGAAAGAGGAACAGCGGAGATTTATTTCTGTCTGCAGGGAAAAGGAAAACTGCTTTTGGAATCAACTGATGGGGAATGGGCTATCCTGGATATGTATCCGGGAACAGCCTCCTATATCCCTCCTTACTGGTCCCACCGGACAATCAACGTAGGTCAGGAAAAACTGATTTTCTATTGCGTTTTTCCAGCCGATGCTGGTCATGATTACGGAACCATTGAGGAAATCGGCTACCCCAAACTGGTGGTGGAGGAAAACGGTCAGATAATGGTAGTGGATAATCCCAAAAGGAGGAAATAAAATGAAATTGCCAGAAAAAGCCACCCAACCCACTATGTACTTTATCGGAGTTACTACCACCAAATCTTCTATTATGAAGCTTTTCCCTCTATGGGCGCGGGAATTGGGTCTGAAAGACGCAGTCTTAAAAGGGATTGATATTCAAATCCATGCCTCGCGGGAGACCTATCGGGAAGTAGTCCAATTTATAAAGGAAGACCCGCTTTCTTTGGGAGCCTTGGTCACCACTCATAAGATTGATTTATTTGAAGCGGCCAAAGATATGTTTGATTATATCGATCCTTATGCTCGGCTTTTTGGCGAACTCTCCTCCATTTCCAAAAATGAAGGTCGCCTGGAAGCCCATGCTAAAGACCCTATCTCAAGCGGGTTAGCAATGGAAGCATTTATCCCCCCCAATTTCTGGAAAGATCATGGAGGGGAAGTAATGATTATGGGGGCAGGAGGAAGCGCCCGGGCAATCGCTGCCTACCTTTTTGATCCCGAAAAAGAGGATAACATGCCCAGCAAACTTTACGCTTGCAACCGGAGCACTCCTC
>JASGLU010000029.1 GCA_030156825.1 Candidatus Atribacteria bacterium
TCAGTATTTTTTCCTTAAAGAATATTACTTGGACATTATATATGGCAATTTATTTAGAGACAGGCAATATCGGTAGCTTTTGGACATCCTGGGTTGGTATAAACATTTAAGATAACTCATTTATAAGTTATTTGATACCCCCTTAATATACAATGACAGGCACGGCAAATAATTTTCCCTCCTCGTTTCCGTCATTCCCGAGATCTTCAATCGGGAATCCAATGTTTTTGTCTTTCAATAATTTAGATTCCTGATAAATACACTCAGGAATGACAGAGGGTTATTGCATTGATAAAAAAGAAAGGGGTTATTATGGGGTTTACCCCCTATTGCCGTTTACAAGGGGGAAAGAATTTCCCTCTTGTACCGAGGAAGATGTTTTTTCTTCCTCAGTTGTATTTATCTTTTTATCTTTGTCTTTGGGGGGTTATAAGGGGGGCGAAGCCCCCATTACTGAGGAAGATGTTTTTTCTTCCTCAGTTGTATTTATCTTTTTATCTTTGTCTTTGGGGGGTTATAAGGGGGGCGAAGCCTCCATTATAGTTCTGTTCTATTGAAAGACCTGACCCCCTTAAATTTGCCTTTATACTTGTTCTACCGATTTTACTTCGGGAACTTCCTCTTTTATTATCCTTTCCACCCCGTCTTTCATGGTAATAGCAGACATGGGGCAGGTAGAACACATTCCCTGCAAACGAACTTTAACCACACCGTCTTCACTAATATCAACTAACTCTATATCTCCACCTTCAAATTGGAGAAACCCGCGTATTTTTTCTAAAGCTTGTTCTACTTTTTCTTTCAATTTCAAAACCTCCTATTCATCACGAATCTAAGATTTCACTTAAAACAGCTATTTTACAAACATCTTTACTTAAAAAGAGTTAACTTCGATTTTATTCCCAGTCTCCAATTTCCGGATAAAGGGGAAATTGCTGGCAGAGAAGACGAACCTCAGACTTTACTTTTTCTAAAACTTGCGGTTGTTCTCTTCCCTTAAGGGCCGAATCGATTAAATCGGCAATTTGTTCCATCTCTTTTGCTTGCATTCCCCGGGTGGTACAAGCTGGGGTACCAATCCGAATACCACTGGTTATCATAGGTTTTTGCGGGTCAAATGGAATCGCGTTTTTGTTCACCGTAATTCCTACCCGGTCCAATATTTCTTCTGCTTCTTTTCCGGTAATACCTTTTTCCCGCAAATCAACCAGAAGCAGGTGGTTATCAGTCCCCCCCGACACCAACCGATATCCCCGTTCGATTAAACTTCGAGCTAACTGTTTAGCGTTTTTAACTACTTGAGTTTGATAGGTCTTGAAATCTGGCTCCATTGCCTCCCGCAAGGCCACTGCTTTAGCGGCAATCACATGCATAAGAGGGCCACCCTGAGTGCCGGGGAAAACAGCTTTATTTATTGCTTTGGCAAACTGTTCTTGAGCAAGAATCATTCCTCCCCGAGGTCCGCGCAGGGTTTTGTGGGTAGTGGTAGTCACCACATGGGCGTAAGGGCAGGGGTTGGGATGAACTCCAGCTGCCACCAATCCGGCAATATGGGCCATATCAACCATAAAATAAGCCCCCACCTGGTCGCAGATAAATCTAAGCCTCTCAAAATCAATAAACCGAGGGTAAGCACTGGCTCCGGCCACAATGAGACGGGGTTTAACTTCCCGCGCCTTTTTTTCCAAAGCAGAATAATCGATGGTTTCAGTTTCCGGATCAACTCCATAAGGAACAAAATGATAAAGCATTCCTGAAAAGTTGACCCGACTACCATGGGTCAGGTGCCCTCCATGGGATAAATCCATTCCCATCACTACCTCATTTGGTTCCAACAG
The DNA here is from genome assembly GCA_030156825.1 of Candidatus Atribacteria bacterium. Taxonomy (GTDB): domain Bacteria; phylum Atribacterota; class Atribacteria; order Atribacterales; family JASGLU01; genus JASGLU01. The sequence goes on from JASGLU010000029.1 coordinate 1,839, forward strand.
AGCAAAATAAACTGCCATATTGGCTTGAGAACCAGAGTGGGGTTGGACGTTAACATACTCTGCCTGGAATATTTCCCGAGCCCGCTCAATTGCCAGCCGTTCAATCTGGTCTATATACTCACAACCCCCATAATAGCGACGATCAGGATATCCTTCAGCGTATTTATTGGTTAAAATCGTCCCTTGGGCTTCTAAAACTGCCCGACTGGTAAAGTTCTCAGAAGCAATCAGCTCCAGTTTGTTCCTTTCTCTCTCTAACTCTTTAATCACCCAATGGTAAACTTCCGCATCAACTTTTGCCAAATTTTCCCACATAGTATCGGCTTGCTTACAAATCGGGGAAGGAACCGTGTTTTTTGAAGTATTCAACTAAGCCACCTTCTTTTAGAATATCAAGCATAACCGGGGGCATAGGTTGGGTGGGGATGGTCTCTTCCCGGGTTAGATTTTTCACCACTCCCTGCACCAGGTCAACCTCGAGCTGTTCCCCCTCTTCGATTTTAGAGGTATCACATTCTAAGGCTACCAACCCACAGTTAATAGCATTTCTAAAGAAAATTCGGGCAAAAGACTCGGCCAATACCCCGCGAATACCACAAGCTAAAAGTGCCCGTGGCGCCTGTTCTCGGGACGAACCACAACCAAAGTTCTTACCGGCTACCACAAAATCTCCCGGCTTCACTTTTTGGTAAAAATTGGGGTCAATATCTTCCATTACATGTTTGGCCAGCTCATTCATATCCAAAGTCTTAAATTTATACTTACCAGAGATAATATAATCGGTATTAATATCGTCTCCAAATTTATGGCTTTTTCCTCGAAGAATCATCCTTATCCCTCCAGGTATTTTCTCGGATCGGCAATTTTGCCCTCTAAAGCAGAAGCAGCCACCGTAGCCGGGGAACCCAGATAAATAAAGGCCTGGTTATTACCCATTCGGCCTTTAAAATTTCGATTGGCGGTAGAAATAACATTCCAACCATCACCGGGAACCCCTTGGTGAGTACCTACACAAGGACCACAACCAGGAGTAACAAAAGTTCCTCCTGCTTCCACAATAGCCTCCACCCATCCGGCTTTTACTGCTTGCATAAAGATTTCTCGGGAAGCGGGAGCAACAATCAGTCTCACCCGCGGGTCAATTTTCTTACCAGTCAAAATCCTGGCTGCTACTTCAATGTCCTTTGCTCTACCATTAGTGCAAGTGCCCAAAAAAGCCTCTTGAATTGGTATTTCCTGGTTAATTTCCTCAACAGAGGAAACCTGGTCTACCCGATGGGGAAGAGCTATCTGGGGAGACAAGGAAGAACAATCCAAAGTAATAGTATCTATATAATGGGCATCGCTATCGGCGTAAACCGGTTCAAACTCTCGCTTACTTCTTTGCTTCACCCAAGCAATAGTTTTTTCATCTGGCGGAATCAAACCGGTTTTAGCTCCCACTTCCACCGCCATATTGGAAATAGTTAACCTCTCTTCTACCTCCAGATTATCAATCACCGGCCCGTAAAACTCAAGTGAGCGGTAAGTGGCTCCATCCGCTCCTAATTTTCCAGCAAGATGGAGGATAACATCTTTGGAAAACACTCCCGGAGGGAGTTGGCCCACCAAATTTACTTTAATAGTTTCCGGCACTTTAAACCAAAGCTTTCCACCAATCATAACCGCTGCCAGCTCGGTACTACCTACTCCGGTGGAAAAAGCTCCCAGGGCTCCATAGGTACAGGTGTGAGAGTCGGCTCCAATTACCAAATCTCCCGGTACCACCAGTCCTTGAGCCACCATCAACTCGTGGCATACTCCACATCCCACATCAAACAACTTCACCCCATACTTTTGACTGAAATTTCTCATTGAATCGTGCAGGCGAGAAACCATCTCCAAAGGACTGGGTGCATTATGGTCGATAACCAATATTATCCTATCCGGGTCAAATACCCCTTTTCCTCCCATCTCTTCAAAAGAGCGGATAGCCAGAGGGGTGGTTCCATCCTGACCCATAGCCAGATCCACCTGGGCAACAACTAAATCTCCTGCCTTGGCTGAGGTGTTACTTTTCTTGCTCAAAATTTTTTCGGCCATAGTTTTTCCCATCGTTCATCGCTCCCAATTTTACTTGACTAAATATTTCCCAAATAATACATTAATAGGGGAAAGAAAGTCAATTAAAGGAGAATCTAATGAAAGATTGGAAAGAGGAAAAAGAAAAAATAGTTCGTTGGATTCAAAATCGAGTAAAAGCGGCCAATGCCCAGGGCTTGGTCTTGGGTATGAGCGGCGGAATCGACTCTTCAGTGTTGGCCGTATTGGCCAAAAGTGCTCTACCCAATCACACTTTAGGTTTAATGTTGCCCTGTCACAGCCTGAAAGAAGACTTAGAAGATGCCCTGTTAGTAGCCCAGCAATTTTCTATCCCCTACCAAATTATTCCCCTAAATGAAGTCTTCGACCTTTTTTACCAAACTATTATGAAAGAACAGACCATTCCTCCCAACCAGATGGCCCAGGCTAATCTCAAATCCAGGCTCCGGATGTGTACCCTTTATTACTTTGCCAATTCTATGAACTACTTAGTTGGTGGTTCTTCCAACCGGAGTGAACTTTTAGTCGGCTATTTTACCAAACACGGAGATAGTGGAGTGGACCTACTTCCCATTGCCCATTTGACTAAAACCGAAGTCCGAGAAATGGCCCTTTTTTTAGGTATTCCCGAAAAAATAATCACCAAACCACCATCGGCTGGTCTATGGCCAGGGCAAACCGATGAAGAAGAAATGGGAGTTTCTTATTCCCAAATTGACCGCTTCATTGAAACCGGGGAGGTGGAAGAACCCTACCGTTCCTTAATCCAAAACTTAATAGCTAAAAACCAGCATAAAAGACAACTACCCCCTACTCCAGAAGAAGGCTAATTGTGCTTTTTCTGTTTTAAAGCCAAGCATTCTTTTAACTGCTTGAGGTCCAGCGTGTTGAGCACGTCTTCTGGCCCCAACCAGGCTCGACGGGCCTGGGCAACTCCATAGCGAATATAATCCAGAGATTTAGGGTCGTGGGCATCGGTAGATATCACCATTTTTAGCCCAAACTTTTCTTTTCCTCTCCGGGCATCGATATCCCGCAAGTCCAATCTTTCCGGTTGGGAATTAAGTTCAAGGTAGGTATTGGTTAAAGCCGCAATTTGCAGTAAGCGATCAACTTCCACCTGGTAGGCGTCTCGCTTATTGATAATCCTCCCGGTAGGATGGCTGATAACTTGCACAAGAGGGTTTTTCATCGCCGCCTCCAGGCGAGCCATAATTTTTTCCTGGACCTGAGAAAGACCGGAATGAAGCCCAGCTACTACAATTTCTAATTTTTTTAACTCTTCATCGGGGAGGTCTAACAATCCATCACTCAAAATATTAGCCTCTACTCCGTTTAAAAGGACCAATTCCTGATTTTCATCATTCCACCGGTCTATCTCTTTTTTTCGTTGTGCAATTTCTGCCGGAGTCAAACCAGAGGCCACCGCCAGGGATTGGCTATGATCACAAATAGCCAGGTATTGATAACCCCGCTTGTGAGCGGCTTTTGCCATCTCTTCGATAGAGGCCACCCCGTCACTCCAGTTAGAATGAACGTGAAGGTCTCCTTTAATGTCAGAAAAATCTACCAACCGGGGCAACCGCTTCTCTAAAGCCAGCTCTACCTCCCCCTGATTTTCCCGCAACTCGGGAGGTATCCATTCCATTCCCAAAATTTGGTAAATATCCTCTTCTTTTTCTCCGCCTATCCTCTTTTCATCAGCTAATCGAAAAACACCATATTCATTTACTTTCAATTTCTTTTTTAAAGCAATCTCCCGCAGCTTAACATTATGTTCTTTAGAACCGGTAAAATACTGAAGGGCTGCTCCAAAGGACTTTTTTTCCACTACTCGTAAGTCTATCTGTACCCCTTCTTCTAAAGCTACACTTGACTTGGTGCTACCTTTGGCAATTATCTCTTTTACCCGGGGGAAAGAGATAAAACTATCCATTATTTTTTCTGCTTGGGCAGAGGCGGCTAAAATATCGATATCACCAATGGTTTCCTTCATTCGACGAACGCTGCCCGCCGGGGAAATCAATTGCACCCCGGTAGTATCCCTAAGATAAGCTATCATTTCCTCCACTATGGGAAAAACCTGCCCCAAAAGCATCCTTCCCGATTGACGTTTCATCATAGCCAGGCCGCGAGCAATTTTTTCTTCGCTTTTTACTCCCAGCCGAGGAAGATTCCTCAACTTTTTTTCTGCCAGCGCTTTTTCTAAATCCGATATATTTTTTATCCCTAACTGCTCATAAAGCAAACGAGCTAATTTGGGACCTACCCCCGGAACTTCGGTCAAATCGATGAGTTCAAGCGGAATCTCCCTGTTTAGTTCTTCTAAGTAAGACAGCTTTCCGGTAGAAAGAAATTCTTCGATTTTTGAGGCAATGCTTTCACCAATGCCCGGAATTTTACGAATATCTCCCTTTGCCCATACCTCTTCAATTGGCTCCGGCCAATTTTCTATCCGCCGGGCAGCCTCCTGATAGGCCACCACCCGAAATCGGCTTTCTCCCTTAATCTCCAGCAGGGTAGCAAGATGTTGCAACAGTTTAGAAACCTCTTGATTTTTCAAGAGAAATTCCCCCTCTTTTTCTTTTGCTCTCAACCAAAATATGCTAACATGGAAAGGTATGAAAAAGAAATATTTTTTCTTTGTAATTATAGTCAGTCTTTTTTATACTTTTGTTTTTGGTTTCTCCTCTGTGAGTTCAGGAGAAGAAAATAAACTCAACTTAGACCAGTTGATTGACTTTTTTGTCGCCGGAGAATACCAGGAAGTTTTAGATAACTTATCGCGCTCACAGCTTGCTGTTGGAGTTCTCCCCCAAGAGGGGGTTTTTCTGCAAATAGCTTCCTTGCTTTCTCTGGGAGAAATAGACCAAGCCGCCGAAACTCTAAAATCTATTTTAGATAAATCTTATCTTTTCACCGACCACCTGATTTCCCTTTTAGTTTCTGACCTGGTTCAATCTGAGCAAATCACCCGTGCCCAAATCTGGGTCCAGCTGCTACAAGACCTTTACTCCCAATCACCCGTAACTTTCCCCAGCACAGTAGAAGTGGCTCGAGCTTTAACTCTGGAAAACCCAAGGGAAAGTCTCTCCTTGATTACTTCATCTCTTTATTTAGCTCAAACTGAAGAGCAAAGACTGCAGGCAGCCATAATTATAGTTGCCAATCTGCGAGAAACCGGCCACTTTGCAGAAGCTTTTTTCTTCCTTCGACATTTATTTTATACTTACCCCACTCTCAGCTCAAGTGAAACCCGAGAAGAAGCATCTCCCCTGTTAGCCGAACTCGAACCTGCTGGTTGGAGTCCGGCTACCCAATTAGCAAGCGCCGAATTTTTAATCAAACTGGGATGGTCTGAGACAGCTCTTTCCATCCTCAACCAACTTAATTTCAGCCTTCTTTCTGCTTCTGCTAAAGAACAATTTTTCTTGTTGCTTATCCAAATTTATCTATCTTCGGGAAATTTAGACCAACTGTCTTCAGTGCTCACTCAAATGGAGAGAACTTTAGGGGAAACCGATTCTTTCTTATTCTATTCCGGGGTGTTAAAACAGCGACAAGCTTACTATACCCAAGCCATCTCTATCTACCGTTACTTGCTTTCTGTCTTTCCCGACACTCCCTATCAGTATTCCACTTATCTCAACTTAAAAACTTGTTACTGGGTAACCGATATAGATGGATATCAAGCAATTTTAAACGAGATGATATCCCTTTTCCCTAATCGGCCCCAATTTGTGTGGGAACTTTTCTGGTTTTACCTGCAAAAAGAACAAACCTCTTCTGCTTATGAAGCTCTCGATTTACTCCTTTCCTTTCCTGAGAGAAAAAATCAGGCCCTTTTTTGGCAGTATAAATTGAGCAACATTCCTTCCCTTGACCCTCTTTTATCCATTGTTCAAGGGTCTTACATCGACTATTATTTTGTTCGTGCCTGGCAAGAACTGGAACAACAAGGAATTTCTCTTTCTGCTGATTTTCTCTTTTCCCCGATGACAGAAGAACTTTCCTTACCTACCCATTCCTCTCACTGGGAAAAGTACCTATTTTTGAAAAAACTGGAACTATGGAATAATGCCGAAAAAGAACTGACCTACCTTAGGCGTATTTATCCTCAATACTCGGCTATTCACTGGGAACTAAGTGATTTTTACCGGGAGAAAAAAGATTTCCGAAAAAGTATCCTCCACGGTATTTACTATCAACAACAACTGCCGGGAACAGCTGCCCCCCGACAAGTATGGGAAAAAGTTTACCCCGACTTTTTTCTTACCTATATCGAAACTCTCTGCGAACCATTTGAGATAGATCCCTACTTGATTCTCTCTTTGGTACGAGCTGAGAGTTTCTTTGACGTTCAGGCAGTCTCCCCTGCTGGGGCAGTAGGATTAGCTCAACTTATGCCCTCCACCGCTGCCTGGATGATAGAAATAAAAATGGTAGATATCCCCCACACCGAGGGAGATTACTCCTATCTTTTTCAGCCAGAAAACAGCCTGAGCTTGGGAATTTCTTATCTGGCATATCTATTAGATTTATTCGAGGGGAAAATATACCCGGCCATCTGCGCCTACAACGCCGGGCCGGGTAGAGTACAACAATGGTTAAAAGAAAACCCACAAGACCCTGATTATTTCTTTGAAGCAATCCCTTTTTCAGAAACTCACAATTATTTAGAAAAAGTGCTGGTTAATTACTTTCACTATTCTCTTATTTATCAGAACCATTTCGAACCAAAAAATCTGCTCTAACGCTCCATTACCAAATAGCGTTTGAACTGTTCGATCTCTTTCTCTCCCTCCGCTATCCCTATTTCTAAGTTAATTTTTCGGCTTTCTCCCGGTTTTAAAGTCACCAGCCTTCCTGCTTCCCGTTCTTTTTTTCTACCCAGAGGGAAACAATTACCTGGCTCCATACCCAATACATATTCCCCTTCTCCTACCATTTTCCACTCCGTAAGATAGGGAAGAGTTTGCTTTTCAAATTTAATGTATACTCCCAATCCCATATTTTCATTCAACAGGAAAGAGGAACACTTTCCATCTTCCAGCTCTTTAGGAACATGGAGATAAACCTGTTCAAAGAAATCTTTCTGGGGATCGGGAAAAATCGACCATTCATCTTTGCCTTTTTCGGCTTCCGCATCTCGGGGAACGGTTCGTTCTGCCGGCAACAAAAGACGCGAGCCTTCCTGGAGCACCGGATAACCAATATTGATATGGTAGAGAATCATAAAAGGAGCTGGGCTCCAACCCTCATTTACTATTTGGTCTTCCAGATGAATCGATTTTTCTCCCAGTCGACTCCATATTTTACGGTAAAGGGTTAATTTATCGCCAAACACTATCGATTCCTTTACCTGTCCCTGAACCCACATGATATAATCGTCTCCCTGCCAGCTACCATCTGCCCATACTCGGCTGGCCGGAGTATAGGAAGTCCTACCATGCAGGCCAAAATTTTCCTTCTCCAAAAAAGGATGGGTAGAAGCATCTTCACCGGCAGCTCCAGCATAAGTTAGACCACAGGTATTCATCAAACCTCCATGAAATCCCCTAAGCCAACCCAATCCTTCTGGTTCATAAAAAGCAGGGTGCAGATTACCCGTAGCCGACCGCCAGGAGATACTCACTCCCCGATAAAAAGTCCAGGCAATATCCAGACCTCGATCAATTAAAACTGTGTAATCAAGACCACCACCGGTGATTACCTGGGCAAACCTTACCCCCCGCTCCGGGCCATCGCTCAGTTCTCCCAGGCGCACTCCGCCAAGCTGAGATATATCCCCTACCCTTTTCAACAACTCTTCTTTGCTCATCTCTCGACCTAAAATATAAGCCATTTACTATTCCCTCCCTCGATTTTTGAAAAAGCTGAAAACATCGTCTAAGTCACTTTTCTTGGCTGACGTTTTTCTTTGAGGTTCCCTTAAAAAAGCCGGCTTATCTATTTCTTCTTCAACCACAAACCTTTCTTCAAGCTCTTTTTCCCAGGGGCTGGCCAATTCCGCCTCTTTTTCTTCTTCCATTTTTTCCTCCTGGCTAAATCTGGTAGCGATAACCGTCACCAAAACCTCGTTGGACAAGCTATCGTCCACTTTGTTTCCCCATAAAATATCGGTTTCGGTTCCAGCAGCCTTGGTTACGATATCCATAATCTCCATTACTTCCTGCAAGGTCATATCAGGACTACTGCTTATACTAAGAATAATGTTCTTAGCCCCTTCAATCGAAATTTCCAGTAGAGGACTATAAATTGCTGCTTCTGCCGCATGTTTTGCCTTTTCCCTCCCCCGACCGTGTCCGATACCAATAAGCACTTTACCGGCTTCAGTAAGAACGGTTTTGAGGTCAGCCAAGTCCAGATTAATATCTTGTGGAGAGGTAATAAGATCAGTAATGCCTCTCACCGCCTGGTATAAAACCAGGTCGGCCTGCTTAAATGCTTCTTGCAAAGAGGTATCTTTTTTAGACACCTGCAAAAGCCGATCGTTGGGAATTACGATTAAAGCATCTACCACTTTTTGCAGCTTGGCTATCCCCTCTTCGGCCTGCCGCATCCGTCGCCCACCTTCAAAGTGAAAAGGCTTGGTAACTACTCCAACCGTCAAAACCCCCGCTTCTCGAGCCAACTCGGCAATAACTGGCGCCGCCCCGGTTCCGGTTCCCCCTCCCAAACAGGCGGTAACAAACAAAAGGTCCGACCCCTCAATAATCTGCAGCAGGTCCTCTTCGTCTTGTCGAGCAGCATCCTCCCCCAGCTGGGGGTTGCCACCGGTTCCCAAGCCCCGGGTAAGACCGAGACCGATTTGTACCTTCTCTTCCGCTAATGATTTTTTCAGCGACTGGATATCGGTATTTACCGCAACCAAACGTACCCCTTCCAAACCTTCTTCAGCCATCTGGTTTACAGCATTATTTCCCCCTCCACCAACTCCAACTACCTTAATCGAAGCCAGCTTTGGCTCCACTTTTCTTCTCCGGTTTTTCTTAGGTTCCTCATCAAACTGTATAGAATCCGATTCCTCCTCCGAAGCCGAGGCTTGAGATTTTGCTTTTGATGGCAAACCCTGAGTCGTATCGCGAATAAGTTCTCGTTTAAAATCAAGCCTTTCGGAAAAGCCTCTTTTTAGGCTTTTCTTTTTCAAAATTAATCACCTCTTTGGCCAAAGAAAGATAGTTTTGAGCCCCGCTGGAAGAAGGCTCATATTCAATAACCGGTACCCCATGGCTGCTTGCTTCCGCCAGGGCAATGTTTTTGTGAATCACCGTTTTGAACAACCGCTCTTCAAAGTATTCTTCAATTTCCCCTATTACCTCCCGATAAAGATTAGTTCGGGTATCAGCTATAGTAATTAAAACATATATCTCCGGTTCATGTTTTAAATTTTCCCTCATAATTTCAACGGTTTCCATAAATTCTTCAATTCCTCGCAAAGCAAAATAGTGAGGTTGAATAGTGATAATTATTTCCCGACATGCTTTCAGGGCATTAATAGTTAGAATTCCCAAAGAGGGGGGACAATCGATTAAAATATAATCGAAATCCAGAGGACACCTTTTTATACTGCTATTTAAAAAGTCTTCCCTACCCAATTGGTCAATTAAGCGGTATTCGGCACCGGCCAAGTCAATATTAGCTGGCACCAAAAACAAGTTGGGAGTCCGGGTAGGAACTATCACATCTCTTAGCTCTGCTCGAAAAGGGCTGCGTGGGGGTTCAAGCACATTTAAAACAGTTTTATCGAATTCATTGGGTTCAAATCCCAAGCCCAAAGTAGAATGAGCCTGAGGGTCCATATCAATAACTAAAACTTTTCGAGCATGATAGGCTAAAGAAGCACCCAAGTTAATACAGGTGGTGGTCTTAGCCACTCCCCCCTTCTGGTTGGCAATGGAAAAGATTCGCATTTTGTTCCTCCAACCTATCCCCTCAAAAAACTACTATCTATACCTGACAAAAATTAAGGGAAAATTTCTGTTTATCATGTTAATCCTATTATGAAAAACCGTCAAGCTAAAAAAAGAAGGAGGGGTGATAGGGGGTTTACCCCCTACTGAGGAAAGTGTCTTTCCTTCCTCAGTAGTTTTTATATATTTTGTCTTTAGGCTTTAGTCTTTCGGGGGTGATAGGGGGTTTACCCCCTATAGTTTTGTTCTATTTTAGAAAGAAGAAGCCTTTTCAGTCGCTCTCTCCTCTTTCTTCCAATTTCTTCCCGCCTGGAAAAAGGCTTCAATATTTTCCATAGGAACATCCTGGGGAAGGTCGCAACCGGTACTCAAGACAAAAAGCGGGAAATCCTTCGTCGCTTCCAAAAGGTCAAAGGTTTCCTGGTAAATTACCTCTGGTTTTTCGGATAACATATCTATCGGACTAACATTACCAATAAGCATGGTGGTGGGCTTCAGTATCTGGGCAGCTTGTGCCATATCTACCACGCTATCCAAGCTAAGTCCGGCTACGGTTGAATCTTCCATTTCTTTCAAAAGAGGAGTGGTATTGCCACAGATATGAAGGATAATTTCTGCTTCATGGAATAAACCAACCAGCTGACGATAGTAAGGAGAAAGGTCATTTCTAAATTGATTCGGGCCGAAAATAACAGCCGTCGGTTCCAGCACCATAATCATATCTGCTCCCTCACGATAAAGAGCCTCCATATAGCGCAAAATAACTCGATGGGAAAACTGTAAAACTTCCTGAAAAAGTTTTGGATCTAAAATACTCTTTAGTGCCAGTTCGCTTGCCCCCATCAAAAGGCCGGCCAGAGTGAGCGGACCAATGGTAAAAACCCCCACCGGGCAAGGAAAAGCCTTTTTCATATGACGTAAGGTTTCGAGGTAAACCAGAACCCGCCCATCACCTAAAATATCGATGTTTCGGAATTGATCCAAATCTTCTACTTTTTCTACCGGATGATGCTCCACCGAGGGAGTTTCATCCAGAGGAAAACGTACTGGAAGACCCAAAGCGCTGGCTTCCACCGAAAGGTCCATCAAGAAAAACATAGCATCCGGCCGAAATCGGTCGTATAGTTTACTCAGAGATTGAAATTGAACTATGTGATTAAATTGATTCTGCTTAACCGTAGTTTTAGTCAACTGCAAACCAGGATACCCCATTAAAGGTACTATAGGTCGTTGTCCTTCTTGATAAAGAGTTTGAGTTAAGTACTTAAGTGAAAGTCTTCTCTCCACCATTTATCTCACCCCACAATTATATAAAACATTTATTTTATTATACAGCCTATTTATAATTTGTCAAGCAACTTTTTTCTGGGGTCAGGTCTTTCAATAGAACTATAATGGGGGCTCCGCCCCCCTTATAACCCCCCGAAAGACTAAAAACAAAGAAAAAAACAAAGACAACTGAGGAAAAAAGACATTCCTCAGTAATGGGGGCTCCGCCCCCCTTATAACCGAACAATAGGGGGCAAGCCCCCTATAACCCCCGAAAAAACAAAACAAATCAAATACAAAAAGATAAATACAACTGAGGAAGGAAAAACATCTTCCTCAGTATCAGGGGGAAAATACCCCCTTAATAACCCCCAAAAACAAAGATTAAAAGATAAAGATTGATCTCAAATTTTTTACCCAATGTAATTAGTTTTCAAGCTTTGAGCGACTTAGCAGGTTTTGCAGGATACCTTTAATATTATATAAAACTTTTAAATTATTTTTAACCAAACCCGGCGCTGGCGAGGGCCATCAAACTCACAGAGAAAAACCCCCTGCCACCTTCCAAGTAAAAGATGCCCTCCCTCCAGAATTACTCCCACCGAAGATCCCACCAGAGAGGTTTTAATATGAGCAGGTGAATTTCCCTCCAAATGGTCATAATTTCCCCTATCCGGGACCAGATTTTTTAAACTCCTTAGGATATCCTTTATCACATCAGGGTCGGCATCCTCGTTTAGGGTTATTCCACAAGTAGTATGGGGAACCTGAATCAAACATATCCCTTCATCTTTCCCCAACTGAGAAACAGCTTCTGCCACCATATTGGTAATGTTTAAACATTCTTCCTTAGAATGGGTGCGAACCAAAAGTTCTCGATGTGTCATCGGTTATCTCTCCTTACGCTAATAGATTTTCAATATCTTCTTCTGGGGAAATGTGTTTGGATTCATCTTGCATCAGATATCTTCTACCCCTTCCCTCTTCTGAAGTAGCCCAGGGAGTAAGGGGAAATTTAACCGTTACCGGAATTTGCAGAAAAGGTTGATCAATGATTACCTCTCCCGGTAAAAGAGTTGTAGCTTTTTCCCGGAGAGCACCTCGAAGATGAGCGTATTCTTCCCGGGATAACTCCGCGTGTTTCTGCCTCCCCACGACAGTAGTGGCCGCCTGGGTAATTACTCGATAGTCCACTTGCGAGGCGGTTTGCTCAGCGCCGATTAGCACCACCCGGAAGGACCTTCCCCGTTCAGCCACATCCCGGAAAATAGACCCCAGAGGACCACCACCAACCCGAGGAGCATATTTATTAAGCTCATCCAGATAGACAAAAACTGGGGCTTCTAAAAGCTCGCTCTCTTTCAAAAACATAATTTCTCTTAAAACCGCTCCCACTACAAACGCTTGTGCTTGAGTATGAAGTTTAGAAACATCGACTACCGTTGCCCCTCCCGGTCGGTTCCATTCCAGGGCGTACTCGGGAACAGGCGGGGTTTTAACCTCTCCTGGCTGGTAAAGAATACTCTTCCAGAGGCGATTAAGGCCAATCCGGCGGGCTACTCGCAACCGGCGAGAAATAGCCAGAATAGTTCTATCATCAAGCTGTTCTCGCCGTAGCTCTTTCACCAAACTCCCCTCTTCTTCACTCCCCTTTTCCTCCGGAGTGACCCGCATCATTTTGATTAACTGTTCAAAGCTGTTTGGGAGGTTGAAGCGCTCCAAAATAACAGCCGGCTCTTCGCCAGTTACCGCTAAATAAGTTCTAACTAAGGTTCTATCGCTCAAACCATCAATTGAAATCTTCAAAGAAGAATATTCTCCAGAAGCCAGTTCCCTTTTGGCATCTTGTACTAATCTTTCATATCCGTCGTGCAAGATGTCGTCAATCACTGTGCTAGCCAAAAGAAAGTTGGGATTAGAAGAAAGTTCTTCCGGGTCAAACATCAATGGAAACAGGTTCAGCTCCACTATATCCAGTATATCCCATCCATAAGATGATACTTGGGGCCGATGGTGGTGCAAATAAGGAGTGCCACGGAAATCCTTAGGTGCAGCCAGAAAACGGACATTTTCAAATGGTCGGGGTTTCACTCCAAATTTTTCAAACATTTCCAGCCATTCCTGGAAAGATTGATTTCCATCTCCCTCAGCTGTTTTTGCCTCCTCCCATTCGGTATTCCAATGGTCAAGAAAAAGTAAACTTTCTCCTTTCACATTAAAGATGAGAGAACGGGCTTCAGAAATCCCCAATCCAGTCAGATACTGACTGCTCGAGGGATTTTCCCGAGGGTAATGGGTAATCATCCACAGTAAAAAAGTAGCATAAGAAGTTTTAGCTGCTACTCCTGACTGGCCACTCACGTTGATATGGGCACCGTTATCCCCTAATAAAAATTTCAAATCCAGGTACGCCACTTCTCCGCTGGGGAGGATTCCCACCGGTACTTCCCGTCCACTCTGCTTTACCAAATCAAAACCCAGGGCTACTTCTGATTCTTCAGCAGAAGTCAGGTATACTTTCTCTCCCACCGGTGGTGGCAAAGAAGAAGTGATTGTAAACCGTCTCCTCCCTTCTGAAAGTAATACCCGGGTCACTATTATTCGAGCTAAATAAATAGAAGTCCCCTGATACACCCCGTTAGCGAAAGCTTCTTCCTGATAACCGGTGGTTACCGTCCCATCCCACATAGTAGTTATCTCCACTACCATTCCATACAAGGAAAATTTCTTCCCCTTTCGTTCAAAATCCACTCGTATCAAATCATCTACCGCGGGTGTCACCCCCGCAGAGCCAACTCGCACCCAAAAACTATAAGGGGAAACTTCCCTCAGACCGGTTACCGTTCCCACTATTTGTTCCATCTTATTCACTCCTTAAAAATAAACGATAAAGGTTTTGCACCCAGGAAGAAGAAGAAAAATACTGACCCAGATGTTCTTCCAGAGCAATGACCGGGAAAAGATTTTCTGGCAGGCGCTTCCAAGGATAAGAGGCAGTAAGGGTAGGTAAAGTAACCACCAATTGGTCAAAAAAACAGCTTATTTCATCCCGAAGATGGAAGAGGACACTTTCTTCCACCGCTATTTCCAGGCGGATTATTCCCTGCCAGGGAGAATAAGGTTCAAGCTCCACCAAGCGGGTAAAACAATACACCCGCAACCAATTTTTCCCTCTCTTCGGAAAGTAGGCACAAACAAAAGGAGTTCGCTCTCCCTTACCCAACTGCAAAAGAGTTTCAAAATAAGAGGGGGGCAATCGTCTGCTTTCGCTCCTTTTTACCAATCCACAAGGACCTACTCCCGGTTGAAAGGCCGGGTCGTCAGGACGAATAATCCCATCTTTAATTATGGGCGTATTTTCTTCTCTTCCCCACAAATCCAAAAGTACTTTTTTCTCCAATTGCTGCATGGCGGTAAAAATTGCTTGCTCTGGTGCTTCCGCCTGAGCCGGATAACGAGAACTCCGAGAAGAAACTTCCAGAGAAAAAACCATTTTCCCCAGCAGAGAAACATTGGTAGTGGTAAAAATGTTTCGCGATTTAATCTCTTCCGGGGCAGCTATAATCTTTCTCAAAGCAGGAGGCCTATCCTGAGAAAAGCCCATCCTGACACCCCCGCTTTTTTCCCATTGAGCAAAACCGGCTGATACTTCAGCTAAAAGTAAAAGATATCGATCGACCAAAATTCGGCCATGTATTTTCATTCTACCATCGACGAAAAAAATCGATGGAACCGGGGTTTTAACCCGTTTTTGTTTCCATTCACTCAACTGAGAGAGGTCGTCCAGTTCCCATAATTCTTGAGGTGCTAATAAGTCTTCTTCGGATTCAAAACTGGATACCTGGTAACTACTTTCTTCGTAAAACCAGTGGTCCAGCTGAGCGAAATTACTCCGTAAATAGTCTGCTAAGGTCAAATTACTTCCTGATTCTCCTTCCACCGGGCTTTTCCTCCTTGAATTTCGAGATGAATCGGAAAAAAGCTGGCAAACGCCGGATCATGAGTCACTACTCCCACCATCCGCCCATCCTGACCCAGGCGAAGAATGGCATCCGCTACTAACTCCAGATGCTCTTCGTCTAAAGGAGAAAATCCTTCGTCGATAAACAGGCTTTCAGCCCCTAAATTTTTCCCTTGCCGACGCAAGCGAATTCGGGAAAGAGCCAAAGCCAGGGCCAGGGCAATCATAGTTTTTTCGCCGCCTGAACATTCTAAAGGAAAACGCTCTTCTCCTCCCAATTTCTGGTCAATGATCCCAATTTCAGCTGTGCCTCTCTTCATTTTCATCTGGGTGCGATATCGACCCAGGGAAAGTTCTTCTAAAAAGCGAGAAGATTCTTCCTCCAACTCTTCAAACAAGATGCCTAACAAAAAGTTTTTAAAACCACGGGCTTCCAGCGCTTCTTTCAGTTGTTCATGGATATAACGGTTTTCCCTGCCTTCAGTTAATTTCTTTTTCAAGTCATCCCTTCTTGCCAGTTTTTCTCGAAGATGAGTCAATTCTGCCTGCACAGTTCCCCAGGCCTGTCTCCCCTCTCCCAACTCCTTTTTAACCCGAAACTGGGCCTCTCTTCGTTTAAAAAGAAAGTTTTCGATTTGCTCGCGGGAGATTCCCCAAAAGCTTTCTTTTTCCTCTATTATTCTCTCCTTTTCTCGCTTCTGGACCTCCAGTTGCTTTCTTCTCCCCTCCAGAGTATTTAATTTTTCCTGCCATCCTTCTATTTTTTCATCCTTGAGGCTGGCAAAATATTCTTCGCTCCATCCGATCCGAGAGAGGGCTTCCTTAAACTGGTGGTTTAATATTTTTTCCTCTTCCCGTTTCCTCAATAGCTCCTGAGCAAGCTTCTTCTCCTCGGTTTTTATTGATTGCAGGTTTTGGGAGAGAACTTCCACCCTTCCCCCAAGGTTTTTTTCTTGTTCTGATATCTCCAGAAACTGACGGGAAACCAACTTCAGCTGGTCAGAAAGCCAGTTCCAGTAATTCTGAAAAAGTTTCTCCGGGGGCTTATTCTGAGTGGGGGAAAAGTTTAAATCCTTTAGCAGAATAAAAAGTCGCTCTCTTTCTGCCTCCAGTTGTTCCTGCTTTTTACGGTAGTTCACCTTTAAAGTTTCCAGCTCTACCCGGGTTTGTTCTCTTGCCTCTTTCAAATAACGAAGGGTCTCCTCTTTCCCTACTTCCCTTTGAATCTGGCTCCAGGCCAACTGCAGTTTTTCCCTCTTTTCCTCTTCCAAAAGAATACTTTTATTCAAAGTTGAAAGGTTACTGATTCCCATTGCCACCAGGGAAGGATGAGCCAAAATATCTTTGGCTGAAGTTTGCAGATTGCTCATTTCTACTTCCAGATTTCGAATTTTATCGCTTAATCCCTTCTTTTTTTGAGTTAAAGTCCTACAGTTTTGCTCTAACAGTTGATTCTGCTCTCGAAGAGATTCCTGAGTAGCCCCCAGACGGTTTAATCTTTCCTGAAAAGAGCGATATTCTTTTTCAGTTTGCAACAGATTGACTTCGTGCGAAGAAACTGTAGAAGAAAAAGGGACTTCGCTTCCACATAAGGGGCAAATTCCCTTTTCCCTCCATTCGGTCTCCAGCTCATAAAGAGCAAAGTTCTTAATCGATGAGCGATGTTGGTCCTCTATCTCTTTTTCCTGGTGCAAAAGGAGTTCCAGCTGATGAGTAAGTCGAGCCAAATCCTGGTTAACCTTTTCTTTCCTGGCTTTCAAGGCTTTAAGCTCTGCAGTTATTTTCTCCTCTTCTTCTTGATAGATTTCTTCTTCCTTTTTTTTCTTTTCCTGCTCAAGCTGAATAGGTATCAGCTTCTCTTGCGCATCTTTCAAAAGAGAAAGGTTTTTTCCTGTCCTGGTCAAATCTTCCTTTAATTTTTCCTCTCGGGCTTTTCTTTCCCGTAACTTCTCCTCTTCTTTTTCTATTTTTTGAGAAAGCATCTGCAGTTCGGTTTCGGCTTCTTTTTTCTTTTTCTCTTCTGTTTTTACCTCAGAAAAGAGGTCCTGGATTTTGGACGCCAGAGGTAAAGCCTCTTCGTTCAACCTTTTTTGATAATTTTCCAGATCGGTTTTACGAGTAAAGACCTCTTCCTTTTTCCCTCTTAACCCATCAAGTTCCCAGGTGATAGCCTGCAATTCTTGCTTGACTTTGCTCTCTTTCTGCGCCCGTTCAGCCTCCCTTTCTTTCAGCTCTTCCAGTTTTTCCTGAACCACTTTCCAAGGCTGCCAAAAGTTAAGCCGGACCTCCAGAGCCTGTCCAATATCCCGGTCTCTTTTGGCCTTTTCCTGAGCCAACTTTACTTCTTTTTCAATTTCTGCTAACTCCTGCTCGAGCTTTTTTAAAGACGCAACTTCTCGCGAGAAGTCCTCCAGAGTTTTTACTTCTTCTTCCAGTTTTTCTGCCTCTTTTTCCAGGCCTTCCAGACTCTTTTTCAGGTCTTCCTCTTCCCGCCTTTTTTCCTCTATATTTTCTTCGATCCTTTCTTCCTCCAAAGACCTGAATTCTTCTTCCAGCGGAGCCAAACTCCCCCGTAAGCGGTCTAACTCTCCCTTTACCTTTTCCCGAACCTGGTCTAACACTTCTAAACCAAAAAGATTGGATAAGATACCAAATCGCTCGGCCGGATTGGCTTCTACGAAGGCCAGTGTTTCCCCCTGGGGGAGAAAAACGGTGGATTTGAAAGTTTCGCTATCAATCCCCACCATCTCTGCTACTTCCCGGTTCACATTCTGTTCCCCCGAACAGATGGTTATCCACTTCTCCCCCTCTTGTTTTTCAAATACGGCTGCTCCCCCTCGCTTTTTAGAAAACTCGCGCACTACCCGGAAGGGACGATGCTGTAAAAGAAACTGAAATTCCACCCTCAAAGCCTCATCCCGAGAACCACGATAAATTAAATCTTTTTTACCGCGTTCGGTGCGAATACCTTTGCCATAGAGAGCAAAAAAAATAGCTTCTAAAATAGATGATTTACCGGCTCCATTGGGGCCTACGATTACAAACAGGCTGTGAGGGAAGTCAAGCTCGAGTTCCTCAATTCCCAAAAATTCTTTTACTAATAATTTAACCGGTTTCATCGTCGATGTCTCCTACTACCTGCCGGTAATATTGTTCAAAAAGATTTACTACCGGTTGAGGGAAATTATTCCTCTGACAAAAATCTCTAAACAAATCAGGAATAGCATCGTGGGTTAACTCCACTTCGTTTCTTTCTATAATTTCTTCTTTTCTTCCCCGCTCTATCTCCAGCTGCACCACTTTCCAGCTTTCGCCCTCCAGTTCTCGCAGCTGGCTATACCATTCTGGTCGAATTAGTTCTTCCGGAATTTCCAACCGAAAATAAACCCTTCTGCCCGCTGCTTCCTGTTCCAACGCTTGCTCTAAAGTGTCTATTTCCTTGTTTTCTTCAGTAACCCGGTAGGTGACAAGCAAAGAGGTAGCAAAAGGGTAAAATTCAACCTGTGGCTTTTCCCCCTCGATTAGTTCCAAAATGATAAATCCCGCCTGGTTCTTTTGATGACCAAAATTGTCCAGAACCAGAGAAGAAGGATAATAAATAGGAAACCCGCTTTTTTCTACCGGAATATAAGCGTGAAGGTGGCCAAAGGCTCCATAATGGATACCCCGGGGGAGTTCTCCTCTTTTAAGAAAAACTTCCCTGACCGCATTGGCCTGAGCATAAAAAGCCAGCTCTTCCAGAGTACCATGAGCCAGGAGAATTTGCCATCGGTCCACTTCCCAGTGCGCAGGCCATTGCCGCTCCATTATCTCCGACAGCCTCTCCCGCCCTACGTCTTGAATTTCGTCTCCCGCATATCGGCCCAAAAGACGGGCTAAATTTAAATAAGGCAGGGGGAAGATGGTTACCGGGATTTCTTCCAGTTTTAAAGGGTGAAAATCTTTTAAAATATGAATATTCCTGGGAAAAATTACCTTGAGAGCCCTTAAAGCATACCAATCGTGATTTCCCAAAACCCAAATCAAGGGGGCAATTTCACTCAGCTCAAGCAGAGTCTCCATCACCAGCTCGATCACTTCCCGCGCTGGGTGATGAGAATGGTGAAAAAGGTCTCCAGCATGAAGAATAAGGTCTACTTTCTCTTCTCGGGCTCGCTGGACCATTGTTGCCAGGCATTCTTTCTGCTCTTCCAGGCGGTTGATTCCGCCTTGGGACTTCCAGGAAACCAACCCCAGATGCCAATCGGCAGTATGCAAAATCTTAATTCTTGGTTTCAAACCACATCCCTCCCGGGTATAGTCGCCGGCTTTCCTGATTTAAAAAATAAAGGAGAATTTATAGTTTTTCAAGTGCCTATGCTCTTAATTAAATTAGAATAATCCAACCCTCATTATACACCCAGACTACCCTAATCCGAAAAAGAAAGGTCTTTTTTCTTTGAATATGGTCTCGGAGGTTATACTATTTTTAGTTGAAATTGGAAACCAGCAGTTCTTACTCAAAGTTAAAAGCACGGAATTAAGTAATAAAATCTTAAAACTACTAAAAATTAAACCACCTAAAAATATCACCCCTAAAGAAGAATTATCTCTATAGACTACCGAAAGTAATGGGTGTAGTGGCAAAATAGCACATTCTAATTTAAAAAGTGTAGATTTGATGCGGGTTTTAGCTGACTGAGGTGTCAAGGTCAGGGCATGGATGGGAATTTACTCCGGAATAAGTGAAACCAATGTCCAGACTCAGCGGGAGAGCGCTCCGGATTATTCATAAAGATAAAATACCAAAATGTAAAAAATCAAAAAAGAAGGTCATATTATTCTTGAAAGCCTAAATATAGAAATGTTAAATATGAATCCCTGATCTCTCAAACTGTCAATAAATAAAAATAAAAAACCGGAAGAAGAATTAAACCCCTTCCGGTATAATTGTTTTATTAACAAATATAAATAATTTAAAACATTTACCTTCAATACCAGGTAATAGTAATATCATCTACAAAATAGAGAAAACGATCATTTACATCATTTGTCCAGGAGCTGACTTTTAAGGTAATAGTAGACCCCATATAACTGCTCAAGTCATAAGTAAATTCCTTCCATCCATTGGTATGATTATCAACACGGAAAATTTCATTATCGTTGATATAAACTTTCATCCAGTCCCATCCAGTTTCACTAGTATCAGAAAGGTTGACTACCAGGTAATAAAACGACAATAGTGGCTTTAAAGCACCTGAACCGTTAGGAATTTCAACTGTTTGCTCGATAGAGGCAGTATTTGTTTTGGTTGCGCCACTCCAAAGGTAATCCGCACCGTCACCCATAAAAGCACTATATGCTCCGGAATGACTTAAATAGTCGCTTTGAACATAAGGAAATCTATTGCTGGTGGTTACTTTCCAACCAGTAAAATCGCCAGTTTCAAAATCTCCATTGACTAACACAGGGGGCTCTCCAGGGGTAGAAGTAAAATTAGGTTCAGTCAATTCAGGCGCAGTTGGCACACAGCTTGATAACGTAACTGCCAGGAACAGCATTAAAAATGCACTAAGGACAAGAAAAGGTATTTTATTTTGTTTCATAGTTTTATTCTCCCTTGTAATTTATTAAAATAACTTGTAACTACTCAGCCTATCCATCAGGTAATAAAAGAGTCCCCGCTTTAGATGACTGAAAAGTTTGACTTAAACACTCCAGTACGTTCTTCCTTTGTTTTTTAACTGTAGAGATAAAACCACGGATACGGCAAAAGTAATTGGCTTCTTCTCCGAACGGAAACAAGCTGATATCTTCTATTTGACTTTAACCATCCGTAAGTCTCTTTCTGCTAAGTTATTATCAAAGGGAACTTGGAAGTCCTCCATAAACCGGAGAGTTTTCTTCTGGTATTTAATGAGTCTAATTAAGCAAACAACAATAATGGGGGCTTCGCCCCCCTTATCAACCCCCTCCAAAGACAAAGATTAAAGAAAAAACTGAAAACCTAAAAATATAAAAGACTAACTGAGGAAAGAAAATATTCCTCAGTAATGGGGGCTTCGCCCCCCTTATCAACCCTTTGAAAGGATAAAACATAAAGACAAAACAAAGGCTGACTGAGGGAGGGGATACCCTCCCTCAGTCTTCTACGTTACACCTATTTTCGTCATACTCGAAATTAGTAATCGGGCATCTAAAACAGCTTCCCATCTCTGGCTTCGGGGGAGGGGATTCTGTTTTCATTTTCACCTGGTGCCCCGAAGCAGCATGGGCGTCTATCCTACAGCTCATGGGAGACGACCTTATCGGGAAAGGAGACCATTCGTAAAGTGCTTCCTGGGTGGTTTTCTTGCTCTCAGGTTTCTTAGTGGTGCTCTTTCGTAAGTTGTTTACTTTCTTTCCCAACTTGGTTCTACTTTTATCGGTAGATGGAGGATAACTACTGTTATGGCTATCCAGATGGAGTTGATCTTGAAGGCGTTTCACTTCCAAGCGCAGCTCAGTTATTTCTTGTTGCTGCTTTTCAATGATCTCTATCAATTTCTTGATGAGTTCAAATAAAGCAGGGTGTTCTATTATTGCCTGTTGAGATTCTAATGGTAAGGTTGAATTTTTACTTTCCAGATTAGTTTCCATGGTGCACATAGTATCCCTGACTCTTAAAGAACTGTCAATAGGGTTTGTCAATTAAAGTTTAAAATTTCACTTATTTTATAGTGATTTAAAGTTTAAAATTGCACCTCTTATACTTTGCCTGGAGAATAGAATATTCCATATTATCTTCTTAAAAACTTACTCGAAAGGAGAGGATAGCATGGCTAAACAACTCCATAAAAGGTTCTCGACTGAAGAGATA